>CAZNQT010000127.1:0-10185 GCA_964574885.1 uncultured Pirellulales bacterium | reverse complement strand
TCGGTCGGCGACGGTGTGTCACCTGGGTAATATCGCGATGCTGCTGAAACGCCGTTTACGGTGGGATCCAAAACACGAACGGTTCCTCGGCGACGACGAAGCCAACCGCATGACGTATCGCCCAATGCGGTCGCCGTGGGCGATGTAGGACCGAGTTCCTGGTTCCTGGTTCCTGGTTCCTGGTTCCTCGTTCCTCGTTTCTGGTTTCTGGTTCCTGGTTTTAATTTTCAGGTTCAAGGTTTTAGATTCTTCGCTGCGCTCAGAATGACAAAGCAGAAGAAATCCCGGGTGCAACGCGGGGCTAAATATAAATCAGTTCACAGTTCTCAGTTCACGGTGAAAGAGTAGAGGAGTAGATGGGTAGAAGAGTTGAAAGTTAAAGGTTGAAGGTTAAAAAGTAGTTGACGGTACGATGGATTCCTGCCCCTGTCTGCGCAGGGGCGACATTCTTGCGCAGGAATGACAGTTTTGGGCGATCACGTGGGATCGCCCCTACCGGTTTAATACGAAGGCACAGGAAATTCGATCCCCCTTTAGGCAGAGGGGATTTAGGTGGAAACATGGTGCGATACCAGGTTAAGGAACGATGTCTTCGGGGTAGGGGATGCGTAAGCGCCATCCGGGTTTGATGACGTTGATGTCTTTGATCCGTTCGGGATTGGCTTTCTGAATGGCTTTGGTGCCGGCGGTTTGATTCCCCTGGCCATAGTATTGCTCAGAGATGGTGTAGAGATTTTCGCCACTTTTCACCTCGTGGTAACGGGGTTTCCTAACCTCCGGTTCCGGCATGACGATGACGGGTTTGGTCGGTTCTTCCTTCACGGCCGGTATTATCTCTTTATCCGGGGTCGGGGGAGGTTGCGTCCGGTCATCTTTCTTGATCACGACTTCGATCGAATCGACGGGCGGTTCCTTTTGCTCGGTTTCCTTTTGATCAACGTCGGGAGGGTTCGTCGGCGCCGGTTCAATCGGATTGGGAGGATTCCGGGTAACGTTCTCCGGCGACGGCAACCGGTTCTTCTCCTGATTCATATTTACCTGGTTGTTCTGGCCGTTCTCGTCCGGGGTTCTTTTGACGACGAAAATGATGATGCCCACGACGATCACGACACCCACGGCGATACCAATTTTCAGCTCGCTCCGCATAGCACACCTCCAATCACCGGCGATCCCTGCCGGCGTTTCAAGCGGCCCAGGCCGCTGTCACGATAATGAATAAAACTAAATTATAACACAAAAGTTCACGGTTGGCAACGACACAATCCGTACGGGGGATAAAAACCGAAGCCTATGTCGGTAAAGGATTTACATCGGGCGATCAATAAATTAAAAGGCAAAATGTAAAATGCAAAATTAAAAATGGTTTAGTAGATCGGCGGTTGAGGATTAACGGAATCACATATAAGGGGCGCCTTGCATATCCCCCTGTTGGCAGAGGTTATTTTATCGGCGGGTTCAAGGTGTTTTGGTATTCAGCCACTCATTTATTTTTCGATGGGATTTCCGTTGGCGTCGCGAGGATTTTCGAGAATGAGTTTATCTCCTATGAGAGTTTTCAAGTCGGGCAGGTCGTAGATTTTCAGGGCGCCGTGAACGGTATTGATGAGTTGATTCCTGGTAAGTCGTCGGTGGATGACCTCGGACCAGGAAGTCAAGGTTTCGCTTATTTTTATTATCTGAAATGTATCCGGTTCGAGAGCGGCGGCGTGTAAGGCGGGTACACCGACATTGCCGACGGCAATTAATTCGAGCTTATGGGAGACTTGGGCGGGCAACCGGGCGGCGAGATATTTGGCGCAGACCAGGATGTCTTCAGCGCGCATTTGCACATAGGAACGACCGAGCAGGTAGGCGGTGAAGGCGTCTTGCCAGTCCGAGCCAAACCGCAGATTGAAATTTCTCTGACCGGTCTGTTGGGTTTCACCCACGCCTCGCAGGTCCACGGCGAGTACGAGATTGCCCTGTTTAACCAGATTTTCCAAGTCGCCACCGGGTTGGGCCTGGCGCTGTTTCCCATTTTCAATTACATATAAGACGGCGCCGGCGGGCGGATCATTGGGAACGAACTGCAGCGCGGGCAGGTAGATCCCTTTTTCCGGCTGAAGAATGAGTTTTTCGATGTGATAGGCTTTGCGTTTCAGGGTGCCGACTTTTTCGATTTTGGGTTTGGGCAGATCCTGCCAAGGTCGAATTCCGGTTACGTTTCGAACCAAATCCCGTAGTTTGTCTTTTGATTCAGTGTTCCATAATTGTTTTCGCTGTCGGGCTAATTCTTTTTCGTAGTCGAGATTAAGATCATACACGGAGCGGGCGCCGTCCAGCAGCATGGTTCGGCCGTGGGGAGTACACTGAAATTCCTGGGGGGAAAGGATCTCAATTTCCGGTTCGGTGAGCGGCTGGTCTTGGTTTAACAGCCAGCGACTCATCCAGCGCAGGACTCCCTCTCGCTGCTGCCGATTGTAGTTGTGGGGGGCATCGTTTTCCAAGAGGCTAACACGTTCGGGGAAATCCAAGCGGGTATAAATCCGTTTGGCGTACCGGAAACTGTTCCAGACGCCGTCGATATCGAAAAAATCTTTCGTGGCGGCGCAGAGGAACGTGGGTTTGGGGGCTCGGAGGATC
The DNA here is from genome assembly GCA_964574885.1 of uncultured Pirellulales bacterium. Classification (GTDB taxonomy): domain Bacteria; phylum Planctomycetota; class Phycisphaerae; order Sedimentisphaerales; family SM23-30; genus JAFGFX01. The sequence goes on along the minus strand of CAZNQT010000127.1, from coordinate 7,563 downwards.
AAATAGTCGGCGTGATCGAGGCCGAAGGAGAGTTGACCAAAAATATTTTGTTCGGCATCCTGGGGTCCGATGGTGGGGAGGAGTCGCCAAAAACTGGTGATGTAACAACTGGGGGCAGCCGGTCCGATGCGATCGTCGAGGGCCATGAGGTAGGAGGTTTGAGTACCACCGCCGCTATTGCCGGTACAACCGATGCGTTCGGGATCGACGGCGGGATGCGATTGCAGATAATCCATCGCCCGCATGCCGTCCCAGATTTCGAAGCGTGCGGTGTTTCGCCCCAGCAAAATACTCGCGACTCCAATCATGGTGTGGGCGGTGGTTCCCCAGATAGGGGGATTTTGGTTTTTGTCGAGAAGTTGAGCGCGTTCGCCTTGGTCAATGGGATCGAAGACCAAAGCGGCCATTCCGTGCATTGCCAGCGAGGCGCCCATCGTCTGATATGCTTCGGATCCCTTGCCGGTACTACTGTGGCCACAAGGAACCAGTACACCGGGATACGGCATTTTATATTGGGTGGATTCCGGGATGAACATCAGAGCCGTTACGAAAAGTTTCGGTTGACTTTCAAAGACGACCTTTTCCACCCGGTATCCTTTGCGGGGAATGACGCCGGTAACTTGCGGCCGTAAAGGAGTTCGTTGAGGGAATCCACCCAGCGCCTCGATGAATTGGGCCCGACGCTGCTTTTGATATTTCTGGATTTGTTCCGGCGTTTTTAGTGCTTCGTAGGTTTTAATCCATTCCTGCCGGGCGATTTCCACCTCGGACAGTAAATATTGTTTCATCATATCCTTAGGTGCGTTTCCCTCGATGGTTTCGGGCAGCACGCGATATTCATCCGGCGCGGCGGCGGGGCAGAGAGATCCCCTTATCAGGATCACTCCCATAACAATGACAGATAGGTAATTCTTCTTCATCCCGATATCTCCTGTTTACGATTCATGGTCTGAAAGCGTCATTATCCCTGTTTTTTCGCTGTCCTGCAAGCGTTCATCCGGATAGAATATATATATGCACTAACACAATGGCGATGCATCGAATGCCAGCGCCTTTGTCCGGCTCACTGAGATTATTTTTTCAGGCGCCCTTAGATAAGACTTAGTTTGAGAGTAATGCTACAGGTGGATTGGTTATGAAAAAGAAAGCGTTCGTATTTTTCATTATATGTTTCGTAATATGTTTATCGGGTCCGGGTCTGGCAGCGGACTCCGGGGCACACGAGAATACGCTCAAGGGCGGTTGCGTAAAGATGGACATTACGCCGCCAGTGGGGGTGTGGCTGTCGGGGTATGGGGCGCGGAAGAAACCGAGCGACGGCGTTTACGATAAACTGTACACCAAGGCGCTGGTACTGGAGGACGGCAAGACGATCCTGGCGATCGTAGCGAATGATTTACTCTGGGTGCCGCTGTCGATTACGAAACAGGCTCGTAAGCAAATACAGGAAAAGACCGGCATTCCGGAAGCAAACATTCTGATCTGCGGAACGCATACGCATTTCGGTCCCAAAGTATATGATAAAACGATCCTCGGGCCTACAGACCCCCGGAATACGGTCGATGCGTCTTACGTGAAGACCCTCATCGCAGCCATGACGGAGTCGGTCGTCACGGCCTATCGAAATCGGCAAGAGATCAAGCTGGGCGTCGCGAAAGGACGCCTGCCGGAAATTATGTTTAACCGCCGCACACGCCTCGACGACGGCTCGGTGAAAATGTCCTTTAGTCTGCCGGCGGACATAGCGGCGACGCGGCGAGTCGAAAGGCTGTCCGACGGAACGGAGCGAATGAATTTTTCCCTGCGTCCGAACGATCCCAATATGTACTTCGGGCCGATCGATCCTGAGGTCGGCGTACTGCGGGTAGAAGACGCGGAAGGGCATATCATGGCGTCTCTGATTAACTTCGCCTGTCATCCGGTAAGCGGCAGTACGTATCCCGACTGGTTCTATTCCATTTCGGCGGACTACCCCGGTCAAGCTACGGAGATCGTCGAGACTGTCGAAGGCGGAATCTGTTTATTTACGTTAGGGACCGCCGGCGATATGGTGCCGCTGCAGCGGGGGAAGGAACCGCGCTTCGCAATGGGTAAGGCGCTGGCGGGACAGGTGCTGCGTCGGCTGCAGTTTATGCCCACTACCGGTAACCAGGTATTAAAAGGCGTCAAGAAAGAAATCTCTTTTCCCGTAAAGACGGAAACCAACGAGAAACCCATCCTCAGCGTCGGCAAAACCGAAGCAGAGATACACACGGAAATTCAGGTGCTGCGCATCGGAACTATATATCTGCTGGGATTGCCGGGAGAGATTTTAGTCGAGGTTGGCCTGGAGATAAAAAAACAGGCCGATCTGGAAAATTTATTTATCGTATCGCTGAGCAACGATTGCATCGGCTACGTCTGTCACCGCGAGGCGTACGATGAAGGCGGTTACGAATCGGGCGCGGGCACCAATCTGGCCCCCGGCGCGGGCGAGATTATGGTCCGCGAGGCTTTAGAATTGTTACGTATGGCGAACGAGTAAAAGAAACAGCATAAAGAAAAGAAATCCCTGCGTCATACGGGTAAAAACATAAATGCAGTACGCAGGTATGCCGGCGAGGATTTTATATCCGGGAGTTGATTCGATGGGCCCCAGAAGGTGAGGAATATGAACATGCAATTCGTGAAAACAATGATTCCGACTCTCATTATGGTTGTCATACCCGCCATCGGGATTCACGCCGAAGAGTGGTCTCAGTGGCGGGGTCCGTATTTTAACGGTTCGACACCCGAAACCAATCTTCCGGACAAATGGAGCACGTCTCAGAATGTTGCCTGGACGGCCACGCTGCCGGGCGGGGGCGGTTCGACGCCGATTGTTCGGGGTGATTGCGTCTTTCTCAGCGCCCAGGATGACGACGGGAACACCTGGGCGGTGGGTCTGAATCGCAACGATGGTTCGATACGCTGGAAATATTCGATCGGTAAGGGATTCAACAATCGACAGGGAAATACGGCGGCATCGCCCTCGCCGATTGCGGACGGGAACAATGCTTACTTTCTGTATGGCAACGGCGACTTTGTCGGCTACAGTAAGGACGGCGTCCAATTATGGAAACGCAATATTACCGCCGAGTACGGCAAGTACGAAATCCTCTGGAACTACGGGTCCTCGGCGCTGTGGTATGATGGTAAGTTATACGTACCGGTCCTGCACGGCAACCACCGAAACACGGCACAGGATAAATCCTATATTCTCTGCGTCGATCCGCAGACGGGTAAAGATTTGTGGAAGCGCGACCGTCACACCGACGCGAGCTATGAATCGAAACAGGCTTATACGACGCCCTATCCCCTGAAGGTTGCCGGTCAAACGAACATCTATATTACGGGCGGCAATTATATTACCGCCCATGATCCGAAAACCGGCAAGGTATTGTACCGTTCCGAAACCTTTAATCCGAATCATAACCGATTTGGTCGTACGGTAGTTACCCCCGTGAGCGTCGGGGGGGTGATTCTGCAGCCGGCGCCGCGCGGCGGGAGCATCTACGCGGCCAGGCTCGGTGAGAAGGGGCAAATCTCCCCGTGGATCTGGACCATGCGGCAGAATTCACCGGACGTGTGCACGCCGCTGGCGTACCGAGGCAAGTTTTACATTCTGAACGGGGCGGCCAAGAAGATGCTGTGCGTCGAACCGCGCAATGGCAAGATCCTGGGGCAATGCGAACTGGAAGGTAAAACGAAATTCCAGGCTTCGCCCACGGGGGCCGACGGAAAAATATACTGCATCAACATGCGCGGCGAGGCGTTTGTACTTTCCGCCGCCGATACGCCCGAGATTTTATATCGCGTGGATATGGACGGAAAAAATTGTCGCTCCACGATCGCGATTGCCGGCGGTCAACTGTTCCTCCGCGTGGACGATCGTCTCTACTGCATTGGTAAGAAATAACCGCTCTCGCGGCGTAAGGGTCGTAAGGTCAAACCAAGGAGCATTATCATGCGAAAGTGGGTGTTATATGCAGCGGTATGTATAGCTTTCGTCTTGGGAATCGAGCGGATTACCGCGCGGGAACTCCATGTCGCCAAGACGGGAAACGACTCCGGTTCCGGCAGTGAAAAAGAACCTTTTCTGCACATCAATAAGGCGGGGGAAGTTGCCCAGCCGGGAGATACCGTGACGGTGCACGCCGGTACGTATCGCGAATGGGTCAAGCCGGTTCGGGGCGGCACCGGGGAAAGTAAACGGATTACTTATCGAGCAGCGCCAGGCGAAAAGGTAAGCCTCAAAGGTTCCGAACGTATTACATCCTGGACGCGAGAAGAAGGCGACGTTTGGAAAGTCGAATTGCCGAACTCATTCTTCGGCGATTATAATCCCTACGCTCTAAAGCTATCCGGGGGCTGGCTGAACTACGGTCAGTGGCACCACCGCGGCGATGTCTATCTCAACGGCGAGGCCTTTTACGAAAAAAAGAAGACGCAGGAGCTAAAAGATGCCAAACACAGTTGGCATTGTCAAGTAAACGAAACCATAACAACGATTCGGGCGAATTTCGGCAGGGCGAATCCGAACTCGGAATTGGCCGAGATCAATGTGCGGGAAAGTATATTTATGCCGGAAATCACCGGTTTAAAATACATTACGGTCGATGGCTTTCATTTCCGGCACTCGGCCGAGAATTGGGCGCCGCCAACGATAGAACTGCAAATGGGCGCGGTCGGGGTGCGGATGGGCAAACACTGGATTATCGAAAACTGCACGATCACCAACGCCCGCTGCGTGGGTATCATTCTGGGCCATGCTCCGGGCGTCGATTATGACGATATCGATGCGTTCGGAGACCACATCATCCGCAACAACGTAATCCGGGGGTGTGGGCAAGCCGGGATCGCCGGCCAAAAAGGGGCGACGCGCTCGCTCATCGTCGGAAACTTCATCGAAGATACCAACTATCGCAAAGAATTCGGCGGTTGGGAAACGGCAGCGATCAAATTTCATCAATCGGTAGATACCGTTATCCGGAGCAATCTGATCCGCGGCGTCTATCGCCAGATGCAGGGCGCCTTCGGGATCTGGATCGATTTTGGCAACCAGGGCACCCGCATTAGCCGCAATATCATCTATGACACCCAGGCCGCCACGGTGTTCCTGGAGATGAACCACGGACCCTGTCTGGTTGATAACAACATTCTCGTCGGACCAAACGTCCGGAGTAATTCGGAAGCTACGGTATTCGTCCATAATCTATTTGTCGATTGCGGATACGACTATTATCCTGACACCCAACGCCGTTCCCGATATTATAAGCCTCATACGAGAATAGAGAACGGGCGCAAATCCGGCACGGCACAGGACGATATGTGGTTTAATAATATTTTCGTCCGGCGAGGACTCGATCGAGTTACAAACGCCCCCGGCTACCGGTCGGATTACAACGTCTTTCTGGAGGGCGCTAAAAAGAGCTCCTTCGGCGATGAACACAGCCTCGTCGATCCCTGGGTGACCGGATTCACCCATGAAGATCAGCCCTTAGGAGTTACGATCAAGTTTTCCGTACATGATCTACCTTTTCGCCTGAAAAATCCCTTAGTCGATGCCAAACTCGTGGGAGTTTTTCCCACGGTGGGACAGACGATTGAGGACCAATACGGCAATCCCCTCAAAGTGGATGCCGATATTTTCGGTAAGAAGTTTACCCGCCCCCTCGCCGGACCGCTAGCCAACCTTACCCAGGGCGAGAACACCATAACCTGGACGATAGATAATACTAACTAATATACCGTTCGAGAATTTATTCCAAGATCGGACAATTTCACTACGCCAAGGTAAATCGTACCGTCGGGATTCATCTTGAGGGGCCCCAGGATTTGGCGTCCGGAGGCCGTGATTAAGCTAATCTGTCTATACTGCATAGCCGATATGACCGTAGCAATTGAAAATCGGATATGGGACTTTCGGGTGTGATTTTGCTTGACGTTTAGCGCCAGCAATCTTATACTTCTCACGCTTTGGGGAAAGCCGGGGATGAGCCCCGAAGGTAAATGCCCCATAAAGTATTGGTAATAATGGGATTACGTATGCCTGCGGCAAAAAAAACAACCAAGAAAAAGACCAAAAAAAAGGTGACAAAAGCCAAGCGCACCCCTCCGAAGAGAGTGAAAAAAAAGAGTGCCGTAAAAAAATCTCGTCGCGTGAAGGTTGCGTCCCCCCCGGAGGACAATAAGCCTCTGACGGCTGAAGAAATCGAAAATTTCACCCGGTTGCTCCTGGAGAAACGTCGGGAAATACTCGGGGATGTCGGGTATATGCAAAATGAGGCACTGGATAACAACCGGCAGGATTCCACGGGGGATCTGTCGAATATGCCGATCCACATGGCCGATATCGGCACCGATAATTACGAACAGGAATTTACCCTGGGACTCATGGAGAGCGAGCGGAAACTCCTGCGGGAAATCGATCATGCCCTGGTAAAAATCCAGGAGGGTACTTACGGGTACTGCGAAGGTACGGGGAAATTGATCGGTCGCGGTCGGCTGGAGGCCAAGCCCGAAGCCCGATACTGCGTGGAGTACGCCCGGATGATCGAACAAGGTCTGGTACGACCAGAAGAAGAAACCGAGGACTCCAACTCGGGAAAATAACCAAGGGCGCCACAAGATTATGGCGAAACAAACCGCACCGAAAGGTGACCCATCCCATTCGGCCCCCGCTGCCGCGGCGGCGTCTCGTAGTTCCCCAAAGGGTCTTGCTTTACGAAGTTTTCGGGCCCATCTGTTTGTCTGGCTGACCGCGGCACTGGGTTTATGTGCGGATCTATATACCAAACACTGGGCGGCCGAAACCCTCGGTCCTCCGAATGAGCCCGCTGTACAAATCCAGACGAATCAAAAAACCATCGTCTTAGTCATGCTGCAATACCATACCAATCCCGGAGCCGTATGGGGAATCGGCGGCGGCAAAACCAATTTGCTGATCGTTACCTCCTTTGTCGCCCTGGGATTTATATTCTGGTTATTCGCCACGTCCCGACCGGATCAAACCTGGGGGCATATTGCTTTGGGAATGATCTTTGCCGGCGCGGTCGGAAATTTATTCAATCGAATATTCAATCAAGGCGAGGTGATCGATTTTATCGTAGTGGATTTGCATTTTTGGCCTGCCAATCCCTGGCCGACGTTTAATATCGCCGACACTTTACTGGTAATCGGCGTCGCACTGCTGCTGATCAGTTTTTATCGAGCCCAGAAGCGTACCGCCGCCTCCCGCCACGAGCCATCCCCGCCGAAATCGTAATACAGACGCCGATCCCTCAGTTCTCTTTCACAAATGACCGCTGCCTTCGTATATTCCCCTCTTAAGATGGAATTGACAATCCCACGATCCTGGATTAGGATTCGTGAATATGAATTCACGTGAACTATTTTTGCACACACTGCATCACGAACGGGCGGAAGGTTTGTGTGTGGATTTCGGGGCGACGGCGGTCACCGGGATTCACGTTTCGGTGGTAGCGGGGCTGCGGGAGTATTTCGGCCTGGCAAAGCAACCGGTCAAGGCGCACGAGCCGTACC
>CAZNQT010000126.1:0-10194 GCA_964574885.1 uncultured Pirellulales bacterium | reverse complement strand
ACTGCGTATCGGCCTCGTAGAGCTTTCCGTCGGGCGAAAAACTCAGTCCCGTGGGTTTACCAGCTTCGATCATAGTCATGGAGAATTTCCCGATAAAATTTCCTTCGCTGTCGAATTGCTGAATCCTGCCGGTTTTATCCACGATATAGAGCGTCCCATTCCCGGCGATATCGATGGCGCGGGGGTAGATAAATTCACCGTCGCCTCCTCCCGTTCTACCAAAAACCCTTATTACCTTCGATTCCCTTGGTGAATCAGTACCGGCGTCGCAACTCGCCACGGGGAGTACCAAGATAGCCAGCAATACAATTGTGAGTTGTTGTCGGGTCAGCAGCCGAAGCAGCAACGCAAAGAGTCCGGCCAGAATCGTAAATACACTGAAAATCAGCAGGCAGGATGCGATTACCTGTTGATCGCGTACGTAATGCATCTGGTTCAACAGGCTCTGAGCGAAATTCGGGTAACCCGCTGGTAGCAGAACCATCGTGGCTGACAATTCGGTAAGGCTCAACATGATCAGTATAATTAACATTCCCATCCAGACCGGCCAGCTTTGCGGTAAAGTCACATACCACCATGCTTTGAATCCCACCGCTCCGTCTAAAGAGGCTAATTCCGTTTGAGTTTGCGGACGAATTTGACGCAGGTACATCAACAGAATCAGTGCTACACCTGCATATCGGCTTGCCAGACCTACCGAAACCAGGAACCAACTCTGCCGCAGCGCCATGGGTGCATGTATGACGGCCAACATTTCCAACAGACCTGCCCCGATGAGCGAAGCCGGCATAAACATTACCAAAAATATCGTCGAAAATACGATCATGGAGATCCAGCGGTTCGCTCCCAGGGATAAAACGCCCGCGGCAATCCCATAAGCCAGAACGACTCCCACCATTCCGATCACCAAGGACCAAACCAACTCATCCAGTTGCAAAGGTATGAACCGACGGAACGCTTCCGTATCATGGATATTCCCTATCAGAAGGACCAACGGAACGAGCACGGAAATGCTCAGTAGGAGTATGAGTACCGCCCAATGCCATTTCGCACTCCGAACCGGGGTTGATTGAGTCTGAGACTCCCGTTGGGTCCAGTCCTGTAATTTTTTCCTCAGTATCACGGCAACCCCAAGTGCCAATATAACAATGGGCCAGGCCGATCGTACCACAAACCCGGACGATCCCGTCAATTCGTACATTACTGCCAATTCCGTACCCATCGTCTGTATGCCGGCCAGGTGAAATGTCGCAAACTCAGACAATGATAAAATAAAAACCACACTAAAAGCGATCAGCAGAGGCCGGAACAGAAGTGGCAGGGTGATCCTGCGAAGACGTTGAACTCTGGTAGCATCCAGATGAGCGCTGTCCCAAATTTGTCGGTCGATCGAACGCCATCCCTGACTGATCAACAGTGCTGCCAATGGCCAGTACCAGGTGATTAAAACGAACGTACTGGTAATCGTTCCCACTCCCTGAGCGAGTTCGGGATTACGTGAAAGAAATCGGCCCAGATCGGTCCGCGGACTTAACAACAAACTCCAGGCATAATAAAGCACGTACCGCGGTAATACCAAAGGTAGAATTAGCAGTAATAATAAGAGAATCGGGTAACGACGACCGGTTCCCAGCATTCGGCCGGGAATAGTACCCAGTAACACCGCAATGACGCTTATCTCGCCCGACAGTGCCACAGATTGCCACAACAATGGAAATAATCGTCCGGTATAGGCTGTTTCCGCACTCGCATAAAAAGCTTTGATCAATATTACTGCCAACGGCAGGAAAAGGATCGCTACCCAAAGCAGCAAGGAAATGACTGACAAAGCCTTTTTATTCATTATCTACTCATTCACCGGAGTATCTCCCGGGCGCTCTGGATCGCCTGCGGCAGTTGGGCGGCTACCGCATTGTAATCCACCGGTAAAGGATTGGTGATGACATACGATGGGTATTCTTTCGCCAAAGAGACATGGATCGGGGTATTATGCGAATCGCTTTGAACCATCATACGCTCCAATTCCTCACTTAGTAGGAATTGCATCAATTCTTTTGCTTCCGTGGGGTGAGGGCCTCCTTGGATCAACGCGGCGGTATTCGGGATCACCAGCACACCATCATGACCCTGATCGAGAAAATGCATCGCTATCGGCCAACCATTACGTTGGGCCGCATACACGTCATCCGTATCGGTAAAACATAGATCCGCCTGCCCCATGGCTACCATACGAACCGCCGTACTGTTGCCGTCCACCAATCGAATTTCGTTCTGTTTGAGTCCACGTAATATGTCTCGTGCCCGGTCGGCGCCGTAATGCACAAACCAACTGGCTACGTCCCCTCCCGTCGTACCGAACTCCGGCGACGCCATTACGATACGTCCCTTCCATTGGTTCTCTAACACCGCTTCCAGGGTGCGGGGAGCTTCGGTGGAAGAGACACGTTCCGTGTGATAGGCAATTACCCGCGCTCGTAAGGCGAAACCAAATAACCGATTCCCGGCATAGGCATATCCTGTTGGTCGTTACTCATCGGTTTTCGGGGTGTAGGGCGCGAGCAAAGATTCGTTCGCCAATCGAAGGCTATGAAATATTTCGCTCGACCAGAACACATCCGCGAGGGGCGCTCTCGATTCCGCGCGAAGCCGCTGCACCAGACCGACCGTCTTGCCGGCTTCCGTGTCGTATCGAGCGAATACCTTTATGCCCGATCGGGCTTCGAACGCGGCGATCACTGGTTCGGCGATGGCCTGATCCGCCGAACAGTAAAGGACGACCTGGCGCCGTTCGGAAACGGAGCTTTTTTTACACGAAACCAAACAGCATAATCCTGCTGCGAATATTATCGATGCAAAAATAGGATGGATGGTTTCTCGTTTCATAGTGTCAGTCAGGTTGACGTAAAAGTATCCGTCGCTAAAACGTCGTATAGGATTTCGTTTTCGGGGGGGGCTTTTCGGCGGCGTTCGGTTTCTCCGGTTTTACTTCCAATTGGTCGAAATACGTCTTTACCGAGGATTCATATTTATGGGGAATCTCGTTTTCACTGATTGCTTCGGCGGCCTCGCTGCTGGCTATCTGGATGATCTCGGAAAAGTCTCGTTGCGCTTCCCCTTTGATTTGATCCCCCTTAAAATACCAACTGGCTATCACCGGACCCGGACGCGACTCATTGGGTACTTTCGTGTGCTCCGTGACGGTTTCGCCCTCGGGATCGATTCCCCGCGGTCCGTATCCGTGACCCGGAGCGCCGCTTCCCAAACCGAATTTTTCCGATTCCCCCTCGGCAAATTCTCCCTGCACGCCGATTCCTCCGCACATTCCTTCGCCCAGACAGGCAATCGCGCCTTCAATTTCCTTTAAACTGGCTTCCGTCATCTTGAGTTGTTCTTTCAGAGATTCCAGTTCGCTTAACTCGTTTATCACTTCTTCCAGTTCGCTGGCGGAAAGCCCATTGCTCCCCGTTCCGCAGGCAGCCATCGCCTCACTCAAAGTTGAACATTGATGGCTCGACATGCGACACGCCGATGCCAACTTGAGGATCTGCTCGATCTTCTCCCGGCTCAGTCCTTGTTTTTCTAACGCCTGACGCAACTGCTTTTCATCAGACTGGGCCCATCGCTTATCCAGTCCTTGCTTTTGCAGTTCTTGTTCCAGTTCTTGCTTCTGTTGCGCTTGCTTTTGCAGTTGTTTTGCCAGATTTTGTATTTGCCGCGTCAAGTCCTTTCGCTCCGGCTCCGAGAGTTTGCTTTTCTCGATTTGATCCTGGAACTCACGTAATAGTTTCGCTGCTTCTGCGAAATTCCCCTTCGCCAGCGCCTTATCGAACTTCGGCGAAAAGGCGTCGGGTGTACTCCGCAGTTGCTTTAACTTTTGTTGGGTTTGCTGAAAGGATTCCAGCCGGATATCTTTCTGGATCGCCTTGATTTTGTCTGACAACTCACCCAACTGGCGTATCGCCTGACGCTTGATAATTTCCGGTTTTTCCCCTACCGGTATCTTTGCCAACTGGTTTAGTTCTTTATTCAGACTGCTATCGCCCAATTGTTTCACGGCTAGTGTAACGGCCTGAGTTGATCGACGAATATCCGTCTTGACCTGCTGCCATTCCTGATCCCGTTGTGTTTCTTCTTGACGCTTGTCTAAAAGACCCAGTAAATCTTTCTGGGGTAAATACCAGAACATGCATCCAACGATTAGCCATATCCCCATTCCGTACAACCAGCGACGAGAGGGCTGAATGGGAAAATGACGGCATACGTCTAGTCCCGAGATCTTCTCTTTTATTTCCGTCCGCGCGGCGGAAATGAAAGGATCGTTCGAATCCCTTAACGCTAGGAACGTACTGTATCGCTCGTGCAAACTCAGCCGCTCGTCGATCAGCAGCGCCGCCTGCATCAAATCGAATCGCTTGAGAACGCATAATAAGAGGATCCCCAAAACGGCTGCCACCAAAACCACCCAGGGCATCCAGCGATTAAGTATATTCAATGCCAGTAACCGTTCGACGAGAATCGCCGCCGCAAATACTCCGCCCCCTGCGATCAGCACCTGAGCCGTTTGCTCCAGAAACACGTTTAGGTAACAGCGGATTCTGACAGAATGCAATTTTGTAATAAAATCATCTCGCATTGGAAGCCCATTCCCATCGACGATAATCTATACCGCCCAGCGGAATACTACACTCTATCGCAATGATTTCTATAATTATTATAGCAGGTGGATATAACTTCAACCAGTTAATATTAAAAAGGGACGTAACTATAGTTATTATATGTACTTGTAGGCAAATCCATTGGGCTTCGTAAACATAAACTAGGCGGATCAAAACTGTGACTTTCCGGCCTATTTGCCCCACCACGGTGGGGGTGTCAATCATTTTCATCTCTAAAATTTCTGACCCCCAGGTTCACTCATGCAAGCCCGGGGCGTATCCTTACTTTTTCCGACGTTTCAAACGGTACCGGGACTTTCTCAGGCAGTAGCTTTCACTGTTAGCTTCCAGAATGTGCACACGGTGTGTTAGTCAGTCCAGCAACGCTCCTGTGAGTCGCTCGCTGCCCATAACTTCAGTCCAGTTCTTGAACGTCAGGTTACCGCAACAAAAACCACACTAATCCGTTCGTTTGCAGTGAACTTTGACAAAGAAACATATACATTACGGGCAGCTCACCTTTTCTCTCGGAAGTGTGTAATTGAATTAATGGAAACTATAGTTGGAACAATTTCTCCGGAGTATCACTTCACTAGGCGATGTCAGGGGAACTGCCGGATTCCATATCGATTACTGTTCAGATATTTATATTCTGGTTGGTTCTCCTGATGTGGAGAAAGATTCTGGTGCAGGTGCTGCAAGTTATACTTTCCAAATTTCAGAAATAGTTATTCCTCTTCCAACAAATGCTCTTGAAGTAATTCTCTAATCGACACAGGGATAGGAATAGATTTTTTCTGTTCAAAATCATAATGGACGATGACCGTTTTCCCCCGGGCTCCAACCTTACCGTTTTGTACAGCTTTCTGTCCTATCGTCATTGCACTATAACCTATCTCCAATAGGTAAGTTCTGATTTCTACTTCTTCAGCATAAAATAGTTCACGGACAAATTCGACCTCAATTTTTGCTAACGTCAGTTCCCATTTTTTCAAGTCGAGGTCAGGCGTGAAGAATTTGTAAATAGGATTACGAGCCTGCTCAAACCATACAGGTATGACGGTATTGTTGATATGCCCCAAACCATCCACATCGCCAAATCGAGGCTCTATTTTTGTTTTGAACATATTACCCTTCTGCCCCGGGAAAATACGTTGGTGCTCCCGTCAAAATACCTAAAAAGATGGCGTGTTTTTATGTTTCCTTCTTATTATTCACAAAGATTGGATCGAGGTTCATAGCCCATGCTTTTGCCTGCTTAACCTGTGATTCAGTTATGGGCTTATAATTGGGCGCCAAATCAAGAGCTAGTTTAAATAATGTAGCCTCGCCAGGTGGGATCGCAGATGTTACCGGCTGACTCAAGGTAAAGGCCATAGCCAGTTTAGCCTCTTCTTTATCGGTGATCGGTTCATACCAACACTTGGAATATTCCTTGCGGAGAGGGTGGTTTTTCGACCATTTTTGCCGGGCCAACATTTTCAATGCCAAAATAGCCATCTCTTTTTTCCTGGCCGTTTCTATCACTTCGGGGCCAAAGTTCCCCTGGTAAAAGGTTACATAATTGACGGGGAATAAAATCGAATCGAAATCATATCGGTCCATTGCCGCCAGTGCCGCTTCATGTGAATGAGCCGAAAATCCCACATAGCGGATTCTGCCATCTTTTTTGGCTTCCTTTACTAGTTTCATCGTACCGTCTTTGGCAAAAGCCATATCTACATCTTTTTTCACATCTGTGATGGCATGCAACTGGTAAAGGTCAAAATAGTCGGTTTTCAACCGTTGTAGAGATCGTTCAAATTCCACTTTGGCCGTATCATACTTTCGTTGCGTTGTTTTACAGGCCAGAAAGGATTTCTTACGATAGGATTTTAGGGCGGGCCCTAATTTTGTCTCTGCTTCTCCGTTACCATAGGTAGGCGCTACATCATAGTAATTCACTCCCCTTATGAATGCTTCTGCCACCATACGATTGGCCTGGTCTTGTTCCATTCCCACCACAATAATTCCGCCAAATCCGATTACGGAAATTTTTACCTCGGTTTTACCGTATTTTCGTTGGGGAAGAGGAGCTAGTTCGGCGGCGGTATTATTTTTTACGTCTTGAGCATCAATATCCTTTGCCATAGAAAATGCTCCCGCGGCCAATGCTGATTTTTTGAGAAAGTCCCTTCGCTTCATCTTTATGCTCCTTTTAGCAACCCCCCATCTTTTATTCTCTTTTTACCCAAAGCAATAGTATAAAATTTCTGAAGGACCAAAACCACAATACACAAATGGTTATTTCTATTGCTCATAAATTAATCCTATCCGTTTTTATTCTTAATACATCGCCAAGATTATCCAAAAGCCTATTTATAGGGTCAAGGCAATTCTTTCTACCCCGCGTTCCCAGACCTTCCAGCCGAGTCTTGACGATAGAGATGATGCCGGGGAAGATGCCTAATGTATCTCAGGGATCCCTCTGTGCCAGCAGCAGTTCATTCAGGGATGAATCCATCTAAAATCCGAGAATATTAGCATAAACCATGGAGAGAGGTACAAAGCGTTAATATAATAAATAATTGTCACAGTGAGATCTTTCGCTACACTCAGAATGACGTTGTACGGAAATGTGTTCAACAGAGTACGAACTGCTGTACGTCGAGAAGAGAATCCAGCAAGGGAACGCCGCAGGGGGAGAGTCGGTCGCGGTTCTGGTGACCAAAGGTGACCAGGATGCAATCGGTGCCCATGGCCTGAGCGACTTCGTGGTCATGGCAGGTATCGCCGACGAAAAGAATCTCGCCGGGATTGTAAGCCAATTCCTTCACCCAACGCTTGCCGTTTTCCACCTTGCTGTGGGCGTAATAGTCGTTCATGCCGATTAGCTTGGAAAAGTGCACATCGAGGTTGAAAAAGGCGACCGCTTCTTTCAATCGTTCGTGTTGATAGGCGGAAAGAAGCGACTGGGATAAACCGGCTTCGTCAAAAGTACGCAGGACTTGACGCGCGTTTGGCTGCAGACGACATTCTTTAACCTTTTGAATATACCCCGCATGATATTCATGGGCAATGTCGTCGAAGGATTCTTTTACCAGATCAAATCCCATCCCGATATAAAAGTCAATCACGGGAAAGTCAAACCGGGCTCGATACTGTTTTTCCGTCAAAAGAGGCAGTTCGCGCCGTCGCAGCAATTCATTAAGCACCGCCAAACACTCGCGGACATCATCAAGCAGCGTACCGTTCCAGTCCCAGATAATATGTCTGTATTTCATTTCCTAATAATCAAGGCGGCCCAGTGCCCTTTAGCAGGCGGAGCGAGGGTAATTTTTTTACCTCCCTGGACGGTTTTAGAGTTCTGCCATTTGCTTTTGGCGATGTTCAGCCATTTCAGCGTGAAGGTTCCGCGCGCCTTAGTAAGATCCAGGTCCACGGAACCGCCGTTAGGGAAATACACGGCGTATTGTCTGCCGGAAATATAGGTGCAAAAGGCTTCGTTGGCTTTGCGGTTGGATAGCAGTTTGCTGTTGGAGTCGGGCGTACAGTTGAAAATATCCAGTTCGGCGGTCAACATTCGCATGCTTTTGATGTGGGCCTGGGCGTTTTGATTGAGACCCTGGCCTGAATCGGGACGGTGGAATCGGGCCGAGGCCATCCCGCCCAGAACATTCCGCCAGAACCGCTCCAGACCATCTCGGTCGTTACCGAATCGGCCGGTGTCGGCACCGTATATTTTGACACAATTCAAGGGGCGGGGATGTTTGGCAATGCGATTCCGCTGTTTCTGCGCATTGTCCCAGTGGGCCTGACCCTTTTGATGATTGTTCTGCGAGATATCCACGAATGAATAGGTTTCCGGATGATCGAACGTATTACGGTGCATCTCGTGGGACAAATCCCAGGGATCCCACATTTCGGTGGTCTCGACATTTTTACCCATTTTTTTTGCTTTGTCTTTGATAAACTCGGACCAGTATTTGCCCCATTCGGGCGAACCGCTGGTCTCATTGTCCATACAATACAATACGTTATCGTATCGCAGCGCTATACTGAGTAACTTATTGATTTGGGCCTGTTGGTATTTCAGCACGATCTTGTTATTGTCCAGGGCCGGTACGGTGTAAAACAGGCGGTTTTCATTGCTACCAGGATGGTTTTTATAGACTTCCTTCAATTTCGATTCTTTGGTCGTATAGTTGACAATGTTCTTGGGATTATAGGGGCTGGTCTCGTTCCAGTGGTTACGGGCATGATCGAAGCGGTCCCAAAGCTCAATCTGTACGATAATACCCCGCTGGCTGGTGAGTTTTAACATATTTTCAAACCGTCGCCAGTATTCCGGATTGAATTGATTGAGGTCGTATTTCCCATTGGGTAGTTTCTTGAACGCCTGTACCTCAAATCCCTTATCCACTCGAGCGCTCATGGTATTGCGGATGTAGTTACCGCCGACACTCGCCAATAAATCCAGATGTTCCTTCAGGTCGGGAATCTGAAACAGGCTGTCGTCCTTGGTGCCGCCCAACAACAAAACCGGTTTGCCTTGGTACTGCCAGTATCGTGGATTCTTTTTGTAGGGCTGAATGCGATTTTTTTCGTAGTCATCCTTAGCATTGGCTTTCAAAGAAAGATTCGCAATCAAAATTACCAGAACACTCAGGACCAGAATTAATTTAAAGAGTTTCATTTTAATTCAAAACCACCTTTCCACTACCGCGTTTGACTTTACCGATGAAATAGGGCGTCTCTCCGAGTTTACGTAAATGAGCCATAATCGAACGGGTGAAACTGGAGCTCACAATCAGCACGTACCCGATCCCCATGTTGAAGACGCGATACATTTCATTTTTCTGCACGGGACCGAGTTTACGTAAAAAATTAAAGATCGGCGGTACGGGCCATTTGTTTTTCTGCAAGACCACGTTCAACTCATCGCCGATCACGCGGGGGATATTGCCCACCAAGCCGCCGCCGGTGATATGTGCCATCGCCTTGACGACCTTTTTCACGCGATATTTCTTAAGCAGTTCGACAATGGCTTGGGCGTAAATCCTTGTCGGTCGCAGCAGAGCTTGGCCCAACGTTTCCCCTAGTTCCTCGATCGTGTCATTTACATTCAATGTATTTTGTTCGAAACATATCTTACGTACCAGCGAGTAACCATTGGAGTGAAGGCCGCTGCTGGCCAGGCCGATCACTGAATCGCCCGGCTTAACGTACATACCAGTAATCAACCGATGTTTCTCCGCCACCCCCACGGCAAAACCCGCCAGATCGAACTCTCCCTTTCGATAGAGATCCGGCATCTCCGCCGTCTCGCCGCCCAACAGGGCGCAGTCCGCCTGACAGCACCCCTCGCTGATGCCGGCTACGAACTGATTGATCTGTTCCGGTTTTAGTTCGTTGACCGCAATGTAATCCAGAAAGAATAACGGCTCGGCGCCCTGCACCAGCATATCGTTTACGCTCATCGCCACCAGGTCGATCCCGACCGTATCGAATTTATTCATCAGGGTGGCGATCTTGATCTTGGTCCCCACCCCGTCGGTGC
>CAZNQT010000125.1:0-10284 GCA_964574885.1 uncultured Pirellulales bacterium | reverse complement strand
ACTGGCAGCGGGGAGCCTGGCTAAAAATCTCAATGACTAATGACGAAACCAAAATGTCGAATCAATGACGAATTATCGAATGTCGAAAAATGAATGGAGATACGTGATGCAGCAAACGTTATGGAAATGGAGTTTCATTTTATTGTGTCCTGTTTTGATTTTGCGATCGGGAGTGCAGGCAAAGCCGTTGGTGGAGATCCGGAGTTGGCAATTACATGCGCTGAATAGGGATTACGTCCGCGGGGCCATGCAGAAAGCGGGGAACTATCAGGTTAATACGGTGGTATTTTCGCACGGGATGATCGGCGAGGTCTCGCAGTTGTACGATGGTTCGGACCGGGCGGAGCAGTTGCGAACACTGGCGCAGGAAGCACATGGATTGCATTTGCGGGTATGGATCTGGATTCATGAATTGGAAAACGATGTGCCGAAGCAGTACCGGGACGGCGGAGGAGTCAATCTGGACCGGGCGGGATTCTGGGATTGGCTGCGGGATAAGTACGAGAGGCTGTTTGCCGACTTTCCGGAGTTCGACGGAATCCTGCTGACGTTTCACGAAACGCGATATAAGATTTTTCAAGAGAATAGTGTCAAGTCCAAGTTGTCGATGCCGGATCGATTTGCCAAAATGATTAATACAATCGATGAGGCGTGTGCGAAGTACCAGAAGGATTTCGTGGTGCGGTCGTTTTTATACGAACCGCAGGAACTGGAATGGTTTGCGCAAGGTTTGCAACAGGTACATCCGCGAGTGATGCTCCAGTCGAAGTGCGTGCCGCACGACTGGCAGCCGTTCTATCCGCATAATCCGATGATCGGGAAGTTCCCGGAGCGTAAGTTGATCGTGGAGTTCGACTGTTCGTCGGAATTTACCGGTCGCAATCAGGTACCGTGGACCTGTCCGGAATATTTTGCCTATCGCTGGCGCTACGATCTTAAACAGCCGGGGGTGGCAGGCTATAACGCGCGCCTGGATCATGCCGGCTATGATGCGTTATATACGCCGAACGAGATCAATATTTATACGCTGTATCGGCTGACGCAGGATGCGAAGGTCACGGCGCAGGACATCTGGAAGGAGTGGACGGTAAAGCGATATGGTCCAGCGGCGGCGCCGTGGGTGGAAAAGGCATTACGCCTTTCGTTTGACATACTGAATAAGAGTTTCTTTGTGCTAGAGTTCTGGATTACGAATCATTCGAAGCTGCCGTCGTATGGATATGCGAATGGCCATATCCGTTCGCGGACTATAGCCAAATGGAAAGCGGATGAGCCGCGCTACCGGGAACTCGAGCAGAAACTGAAGCATCCGGACGCTGAGTTGTTGGAAACGATACTGGCGGAAAAAGATGAAGCGATTGCCCTGGCGGATGAGGCACTATATTATTTGAGTCGAGCGAAACCGAATTTGAAGAGTGAGCAGTATGACGATCTGTACCGGCGATTGCAAAGGCAGCGACGGATGGCGACGGTGTGGAAACTTCACGCCGAGGCGTTTTTCGGGTATAAAGTACTGGCAGAAGGACATAAGGTTCCCGGATTACGACAACGGGTCGAACGGGCGCTCGAGGGATTGTATCATCAGGCGACCGTGAGTGAGATAAGCGGTCTGACGAGTGCGCCGCCGGCCGCCGCCGGAGAAATTCGCAGCGTTGCGGATCAGTTGAAAAGGATGCTGGAGCAGTTGAAGTGAAACTATTACTCATACTTTTAGGCCTAGTTTCGATTTTTTTGTTAGGTGGCTGCGTCCAGCAGACAGGGGAAGTATCGGTAACGCCGGTGCCGGGTTGGCAGGGAGGAAAGCCCCGAGTGCTGCGCCACGGAATCGGTCAGTCGGTGCAGGGGCGGGCGCTGGATTGCGTAGTCCTGGGCAAGGGGCGGGAAGTCGTATTATTCATCGCTGCGATCCACGGCAGCGAACGGGCGGGAACGCCTCTATTGAAAAAATTGGAAACGTACCTGCTCGATCATCCGGAATTATTGACCGGCAAGCAGGTGGTTCTGGCGCCGACGGCAAATCCGGACGGGGCACAGATAGGTTCGCGCTTGAATGCGCGCGGAGTGGATTTGAATCGCAATTTTCCCGCGGGCAATCGGCAAAACACGAAACGATATGGCCATCGAGCCTTGTCGGAGCCGGAATCGAATGCACTATATTATTTGATTCAGCAGTACAAACCGCATCGGGTGGTCAGTATTCATCAACCATTACGATGCGTCGATTATGATGGTCCGGGGCAGGAACTGGCTCAGCGGATGGCGGCGTTGTGCGATCTGCCGGTACGGAAACTGGGCGGGAAGCCGGGGTCGCTGGGTTCGTATGTAGGCAAGGAATTGGGGATTCCAATTATCACGCTGGAGTTGTCCAGGGCGGATGACCAAAAAAATAAAGCCGAACTCTGGCGTGCATATGGTCAGGCGTTATTAACGGCGCTTACCGGATAAGGGATTTACTAGCGGATCATAATGACTCAAGCAGCACAAACATTTCTCATCGACGCCAAGGCATTACAAGAAATACTGATCCAAACGCAGCAGCGTTTACTCGCAGCGCGAAATCAAGCCGGATATTGGCCAGGGAAGCTTTCGAGTAGTGCGTTATCGACGGCAACGGCAGTGACGGCTTTGGCGGTGGTGGATCGCCGAAACTATCAGTCGCTGATCGAAAATGGACTGACATGGCTGGCACGGCATGTCAATCCGGACGGCGGCTGGGGCGATACGGTCAGGAGCAACAGTAATATCAGTACGACGCTTCTTTGCTGGTCGGCATTCGCCGCGGCCCAAGAGTCGGAACAGTATCGCGAGGTCATGCAATCCGCGGAATCCTGGATTCAAACCAAGGCGGGAAGTCTGGAGACGGAAGATATCGTCGAAGCGGTCTATCAACGCTACGGTAAAGACCGGACGTTTTCGGTGCCGATCCTGACGATGGCGGCGATCAGCGGTCGATTGGGCAAAGGCAAAACCCCGTGGCGGTGGGTCAAGGCGCTGCCGTTCGAGTTGGCAGCGTTTCCGCAGCGAGTGTGGCGATGGTTGAAACTGCCGGTCGTCAGTTACGCCTTACCGGCTCTGATTGCGATGGGACACGTCCGCTATAAAAAATATCCACCGACCAATCCCGTAACGAGATTGATTCGTTATGTAATGCAAAATAAAACTTTGGATGTGCTAATCCGGATTCAGCCGGAAAACGGCGGCTTTCTCGAGGCGGCGCCGCTGACCAGTTTCGTAGTCATGTCTCTGGCCGCCGCAGGATACCGCGAACACCAGGTAGTGCGAAAGGGAATCGAGTTTTTAATCCAGGGCGTACGGGAAGACGGCAGTTGGCCTATCGATACCAACCTGGCTACCTGGTTGACAACCTTATCGGTGAATGCCCTGGCGCCTGGCGATGGTTTTAATCACGTATTGCCGTTAGCAGAACGCGAGACGATTTGCCATTGGTTATTATCCCAACAGTATCGAGTCCGACATCCGTACACCGGCGCCGATCCGGGCGGTTGGGCCTGGACCGATCTATCCGGTGGCGTACCCGATGCCGATGACGCCGCCGGAGCGCTGCTGGCACTATATCATCTGGGAGTTCGCAATGATAAAGTCCGCGAGTCGGTCGAACTGGGAATCCGTTGGCTATTGGGTGTGCAGAATCGCGACGGCGGCTTTCCCACGTTCTGTCGCGGCTGGGGCAAACTCCCCTTTGACCGCAGTTGCGCCGACATCACCGCCCACGCCTTGAGGGCATTGTCAATCTGGATCCCCACGGGTGGCGCCGCCAAGCGCAGCTTGGGGGTATCGGGTGGAAGCCACCAAGTCTTCGAGGTGGATGGTATATCGGCCAGCATGCCTACGCACAGCTTAGGCATGTCTGTTACCGGTGATCTCGTACCTTTGATGCAAAGATCAATCCAAAGAGGAGTTGATTATTTAATGCAGGTACAGGCCAAAAAGGGATATTGGCTGCCCTTGTGGTTCGGCAATCAATGGGTTGATAGTGAGGAGAATCGTACGTATGGAACCGCAAAAGTTATTTCCGGTCTCGCGGTATTATACGATCAACTCCCGGACCAAGCGAAGTCGGCTTTGCGAAGAGGAATAGACTGGTTAATAGAGGCCCAACAGGAAGACGGCGGCTGGGGAGGGGATCACGATACGCCTGCGAGCATAGAGGAAACCGCGTTAGCATTGGAGGCGTTGGCTGGCTTAGGGGCGAATATCGAACGCGGGTGCTGCAGTCCCACCCTGCTGGAACCGGAGAAATTAAATGACGTTCTGAATCGAGGGATGGTTTGGTTGGCAAAGCATACGAAACACGCAGAGGAATTCGAACCGGCGCCGATTGGTTTTTACTTTGCCAAACTGTGGTATTACGAAAAACTCTATCCCGTGATTTTTACTCTGTCGGCTCTGGAAAAATTGAACTGGAGATAACATGCAACGAGTTTTAATATATATTCTGACGGTTGGATCGATTGCATCCGGTGCGGAGGCCGGGTCTGTCGTGCAGTTGTGTAGTCGCAACAGGCGGTACGTGGAGACGGCAAATGCCGATCCGCTGTTTCTGGTGGGCTATCATGCGCATAACCTGGACCTGGATAATTCGATCGGGTACGAAACCCTTTTGCAATACAACGCCCAAAATCGGATCAATTACGTGCGTTATTTTCCGTTTTCCGCCCGAATGATGGACACCGAAGGGGATCGTCGATGGATCTTATTCGCGCGGGTCGCGGGAGAAAAAGTGGACCTGGGTCAATGGAACGAAGAGAACTGGGCCCGGATTCGCAGGCACCTGGATTTTATGCGGGATCACGGTATGATCGCTCACATCAGTATCTTCGAAGGCTGCATCCCGTGGAAAGTTCATCCCTTCAATCCCCGACTTAACGTGAATACGGATCTGGGCGACGTGGACCGGGACGGCGATGGCAACGGCTACGAGCAGGGCGAATTTTTTGACGTGGAGGCGTTGACCGATCCCACCGTCACCGCCCCACAAAAGGCCCTAAAACGCTATCAGGAGCGTTACGTGACCAGATTACTTGCGGAAACGTCCCGGTTTCCTAATGTTATGTATGAGATCGGCAACGAACTGCCGAATCCCGGCGCCAAGTGGGTGCAGTACTGGGTGAAATTCATCCGGGATCGCTGCGAAAATATGATTACATACAACGGAAAGGAGGGATTGACCGATCCGGGTTTCGACGGCGCTACGGATCACGTGCATCGGGAGAGCAATGTCCGCCGTCCGTTCGGTGGGAATCGGTTGGTGGAGAAAACTTTCGTCGTCAGCAGTTCCGACGGCGGCGAGATTACGAATATCGGTTCCGACGGCGGTCGGCGCTGCCTGTGGAAAGCGTTCACGGCGGGACTTGGGGGTTGGAGCAATTATTCTTCCGATTTTTACGTCACTAATGCCGACGAGTACTACTATTCCGCGGAATCGCCGGGGCGCTATAATTTCCGTAAAGCGCTGTATTACTACAACGCCATTGGTTTTATACACGATTGGAATTTGCCGTTTCCGGAGATGACGCCCCGCCAGGACGTGATTACCAAGGCGCCGCCGACGACGGAGGTGTACGGTTTCGCCGGTCGGGGTGAATATGTCGTGTATTTGAGCGGAGAGACTCTCAGAGGTACGCTGGCGTTACAATTGCAGCCGGCGAGCAAGTATGGCTATTGGTATAATCCGCGTAGCGGCGCGTTTTTTGAATCCGTCAACGTGAAGGACGGTGAGAACGTCTTGACTATCCCGAAAACCACGCAGGACCTGGTTTTTTATGCCGGCCGTCCGCGCACGGAGATGAAGGTGGTTCGGATACGGGACGAGAAAACGCCCAGCCCGACAATAGAGCTCCAGGTGCATAATGTGGGGGAGAAGCTCCTGAAAAATTCGGTACGCGCGGAATTTTGCCGCGACGCCCTGGAAAGTTTTTCCGTGTGCCCGGAAGTTTTGGTTCAGGGCAGGGAAGAAGCAGGGGAAAGATTGAAAATAACCATAAAAGATATACCCTTTGGCGAGCCCGGGGTAACCCGAAACTGGGTTCGGATTTCGGTAGCGACGGAATCGGGTCGGCGGGTTTGCGGCGCCTTTGTGGTGATTGGGCGGGAAGAACCGGTTATTACGTTGGGCGAATCGGATGTCCGGGACGGTCTGATTCACGTTCAGAACCAGGACGGTCGTACAATTCCCGCCACGATGAGCGGTCGGTCCTGTCGCCGGAACGCCGATCCTGAGAATAAGATTGCGGACCGGTATTTTTATTTTTCGGTGGATAACGCCTTTGCCTTTGCGGGCTCGCCGAATCGGTTCCTGATCCGGATCACGTATCTGGATGTTCCGGGGGGAGTTCTTTCGTTACAGTACGATGCCCGGGGACAAGGAACTTCGAATATCTATCGTGCGGGCGGAGATGCTCAGTTTGACGGCACGGGCCGATGGCGCACGCACACCTTTCAAGTGGACGATGCTTTTTTTGCCGACCGGCAAAACAACGGCGCCGATTTCCGGTTGTTCGTGGGTGAGGATAAGATAGGATACATTCATAAAGTGGAACTTGCCATCCCGGAAGAATCAAAATAAATCCCTGCGAACGTTATTACATGACAGCGTCAATCCCCCGCTTTCCCTCTCGACGCCAACGCTTTGCCGCTGAGTGTCGCCGCCAAGCGAGTCCGCGAGCTTGGGGGTGGTGATCGCCGGGAACGGTGAACCGTGAATTAATTCCCCGGTTAGCACCCAGGTTTACCCTGGGGGGCATTATAAAAAACTCTTCCAGAACCTAAATAGGCAGGCTGGGCAGTGTCTTTTATTGGGTCTGGAATGATTGAAATATAAACAGTACTTGTCCGTCTATAAGAATAGAATGTAATAAGGATGTTGATCGGTAGTCAAAGAATAACTATTTAGGATTTCGAGGCGCTAATGATGTTCGATTACATAGGATTTGCGATTGCTTTGGTCATCGTCGTATTATTCTACAAAATCGGCGACCTTGACGACGACCTCAATCCGATATTTTCGATGGGGGTAGGCGGTATTGTGGCCGGCCTGCAGTTTTTGTATCCGGGAGGGTGGCTGCGCCTGGGCTTCTATATTCTGCTTGGCATCGCTATTCTTACGGCATACAAACTCATCTTGCATTACTGGAAAGGGCGTGATTCGCAAGATGCTCCCCCTAGTGAAAATTCGGGGAACTAACAATCGGGTCCGTCTAACCCGACCCGTAGGGACAGCCTGTAGAATGGGCTCTTAGCCCATGCGGTTTTTATGGTATTCAATGGTAGGGTGGGCCGTGCCCGCCATCATACTAGACCCGTAGGGTCGATTTGCCAATAGCCCGCCCTTTCAATGGCAGGTTTAAAAACCCACCCGATTCTAATCATCCCGTAGGGACAGAATGATAAATGCAAGTATGAATTCCTTTGCGCCTCCGCGCCTTATCAAGAATATATTTTGTTGACATGAGCGTCGTAGTGATATAATGTCAGTAAAGATTGTGTTAGATATTATATTTCTCAAAATTTAATCTGAAGCGTATATGCAATGATACTTGATGAGCCCCAGGATTATTGGATTACCCTTCTCGATGGAGGTTCTTATCGCCTCTCAACAGATTCCGGAATATGCAAATTTTCTAGACCCGCCACTCGCCGTGGCTTAGCCAAACTTTATACGCTTTCTAAGGCTGGCTCCCTGATTTATGTTGGTATTGCTCAGAAACCCATGTCGTCGCGTCTGAATTATGGTTTGAAGGCAAAGGGAAAAACTGGGTATCACGGCTACAAATGGAAACACCTAAAGCAACGATTAAAGCTTTCAATATGGACAATAAAAAAAGACGATTCATCGGATCCGCTTCAGGAACTTGAAACTGTCGAGGCGGAGGTGGCATTTCTGTGTCGGCAGCAATCAGGACAATGGCCCAAATATCAACACGAAATCCATTTCCATCCGTCAAAGAAAAGTCACCGTAGGGCGGCGGAACGAATCTATAACCATGCGGTTATCGATCACGCCTAAACAATCATCCCAGTTTGAGGGTGTGCCTATATTATAAAATCAAATCCGCGAAATCGGTGAAATCTGCGGTTCCTTTTCCTCTTGCGGTGAACTGTGAACCGTGAACCAAGAATTAACAATTACTTGAAATATCCCCCCCCTGCTTCAATAATATTATTACTATGAAAAATTCGCTATTTTGGGCTTGTATCAGTGCCGCGGGATTAGTCGCCGTCGGCGTCTGGGCCGTTCTCCAGGTCCGCCAATCTCATTCCCCCAATTCGTTCTATCAATTCCCGCAACCACAACCACCCGCCGGCCAAGAGGAAAAAGGCGGCCAATCCCCGACTCAGTCGGAACAACCTGCACCGGCGCCGGAAGCTGAACCGAACCAACTCGTCTCTCAAACTGTCGGTCCCTTAAAGCCCACCGATTGGTTGATGTTTCATGGCGATCCGGCCCTGCGCGGTATCGCACCGGGCAAGCTGCCGGATTCGCTCAAACGGTTGTGGAAATTCAAGACCGGCAGAATGGTAAAATCCTCCGCCGCGATCGGCGCCGGACGCGTCTATGTCGGTTCCAACGATGGCAATCTCTATGCCATCGACTTAAAGACCGGCAGACAACTCTGGAAATTTCCCACCCAGGAAGAAATCGAAAGCTCTCCCTGTCTTGTCGAAGATAAGGTCTATGTAGGTTCCGCCGATGGATTTGTCTATGCCGTCAGGACGGCCGATGGCAAAGAGGCCTGGAAATTCAAGACGGACGATACCGTACTCGGCGGCGTCAACCGGATCGAGTTCGACGGTCGATACCGAATCCTCGTTGGCAGTTATGATTTCAAAATGTATTGTCTCGATGCCCAAACGGGGAAAAAAATCTGGGACTACGAATCGGACAACTATATTAACGGCACCCCGGCCATCGGCGAGGGAAACGTGTTGTTCGGCGGCTGCGACGCCGTCGTTCACGTCGTCTCCGTCAAAGACGGCAAAAAGATCAAAGAGATCGATGCCGTATCGTATATCGCCGGATCGGCGGTCCCCTATAAAGGCCGCGTCTATGTCGGGCACATGGACGGTGAGTTTTTGTGTATCGATCTGGAGCAGGAAAAGATCGTCTGGCGCTTTAAGTCGGATAATCAATTCTATTCCACACCGGCGGTGGACGATAAACGCGTGATCTTCGGCGGTCGGGATAAACGCGTTTACTGCCTCGACCGCGAATCCGGAAAAGAAATCTGGAAATTCCAGACCCAGGGTGAGGTGGATTCCAGCCCGGTTATCTGCGGCGATAAGGTCATTGTCGGGAGTATGGACGGCAGGCTCTACCTGCTGCGCCTGACCGATGGCGAGGAAGTGTGGAACTACGAAATCGGCGATGCCATTTCCGCCTCGCCCGCTATTGCCGACGGAATCATCGTAATCGGCGCCGAAGACGGCTATATCTACGCGTTTGGCAGAACGTAGGGTATGCTGTGCATACCATTAAACGGGTGGCAGCCTCAAGCGAGTCTTCGAGTTTGAGGCTGGAAGTGGCTGGTAAGTTCTAATGAAAAACGTAGGGTATGCTGTGCATACCATTTAATTTTAGGAATAAATGATGAGAATTATACAGATAACGCCCGGTAGTGGCGACAATTTTTATTGTGAAAATTGCCTCCGCGACAACCTCATCGTCCGTGCCCTGCGCCGCCTGGACCACGACGCCATCCTGGTGCCGCTGTATCTTCCGCCGCAACTGGAAGATACGGGCAAAGACAATCCGACGCCCATCTTTTTCGGGGGGATCAACGTGTATTTGCAGCAGAAATTGGGTTTGTTTTGTAAAACGCCCCGTTGGTTGGATAAGTTATTTGATAGCAAAGGTTTACTGCGATTGGCGGCGAGGAAGGCGGGGATGACCAATGCCAAGGACCTGGGCGAGACGACGATCTCGATGCTGCGAGGCGAGGAGGGCAGGCAGGTCAAGGAACTGGATCGGCTGGTGGATTGGCTAGAGTCGGAAGCCAAACCGGATATAGCATGTCTGAGTAATGCACTATTGGTGGGGTTGGCGCGGCGGATCAAGGAGCGGCTGGGAGTGCCGATTGTTTGTCTGCTGCAGGATGAGGATGGATTCCTGGACGGGCTTGGTGAATCCTATAGCCTGGAGGCGTGGCGGATCCTGCGGGAGCGGTTGGCGGACGTGGATGCGTTGATCGCGGTCAGTGAATATTATGCGGGTGTGATGCGCAAGCGATTGAACCTGGCAACCGAGCGGGTGCAGGTGGTTCATTG
>CAZNQT010000124.1:0-10322 GCA_964574885.1 uncultured Pirellulales bacterium | reverse complement strand
ATTCTGCCATGCTCACCGACGTTCCCGGCTGCACCTGGGGCATGGTTCCGGTTTTAGCGCAGAACGGGATTAAATATTTATCGCTGGGACCCAACTCCGAGCATCAAATCGGACACATACGTACGGCATGGGATGGGAAACCTTTTTATTGGGTCTCGCCGTGCGGCCGCTATAAAATCCTGTGCTGGCAAACCACCAACAGCTATCATCCTGCGTTCCGGAATGAAAAAGAACTGGTAAAATTTATCGAAGAATTTCCCCAGGATTATTCTTCGTATCCCTATGATATTATTTATTTTCGGCAGTCGCAAGGTGATAATGCTCCCCTGCCCATGAACCTGCCTGAATTTGTAAGGGATTGGAATAGTCAACACAAATATCCGAAGCTAATTATCGCCACCACCGGCGAATTATTCCGGGAATTTGAGCGTCGTTACGGCGACAGGATTCCTTCTTTTTCCGGCGATCTTACCGGCTATTGGGAAGACGGAGCCGTATCCTCCGCTCGTGAAACAGCCATCAACCGTGCCAGTGCAGAGCGTCTTGTCCAGGCCGATGCCCTTTGGGCGATGTTCCGTAGGAATGATTATCCCGTAGAAGCTTTTTCCGCCGCCTGGCGAAACGTGCTCCTGTATGATGAACATACCTGGGGCGCTCGTTCATACGTTCATGGCGGCTCAAGCTGTTGGCCTCCCGGCACCAAAGGGTATGATGCGCAGTGGAAGATTAAACAAGCTTTTGCTCTGGATGCCGATACGCAGTCGCGCCAACTTCTGAAGCAAGCCCTCGTCAGACAAACACAGACGACTAAAAATATTTCTTCTGTGGAGGTGATCAATACCTCTTCCTGGCCGAGAACAGATTTGGTTATTCTCCCTGAAGACTGGAAAATTGTGGGCGACCTAGTCATGGATTCTCAGGGAAAAATTGTACCCTCGCAACGCCTTACCACCGGCGAATTGTCATTTCTGGCCAGAGATATCCCTCCTTTGGCGTCTAAAAAATTCAATTTCGAAGCGGCCACGATTGCTGCTGATAGCAAAGTACAGGTACGGAAAAACGAATTGAGCAACCAAACGATGGTTGTTGCTGTTGACGAAAATACGGGTGCGATTTCCAGTTTAAAGTGGAAACCGTTAGATGTCGAATTGGTAAACGCAAAAAGCCAGATGGGACTCAATGATTATCTCTACGTCAACGGTCTGGATCCTAAAGACGCGCAGCGGAATGGGAAGGTTGAAGTGCACGTAAAGGAAAATGGCCCTTTGGTGGCTTCATTGTTGATTGAATCCGAAGCCCCCGGCTGCCATAAGCTCAGTCGCGAAGTACGACTCATCGAGGGTATTGACCGACTGGATATTATCAACGTGTTGGATAAAGAAGAAATACCCATAGCCCAGCTCCGACAAAAACCTAATCCAAGAAAGGAAGGAGTATATTTCGGTTACGCGTTCAATGTACCGGAAGGCATAGTACGCATGGATATTCCCTGGGCCGTCGTCCGACCGGATGCCGATCAGCTTCCCGGCTCGTGTAAAAACTTCTTCACCGTGCAGCGCTGGGTCGATGTTTCCAATCAGGACTATGGCATTACCTGGGCTACTGAGGATGCACCTCTAATCACTCTCGGCGAAATACCTCTGCAGCCCTATAATCCCTATAAACAATATACCCCGGACGGCCGACTGATCTGGAAAAAACAAACCGGTTCTACCCAGGACCTTTATTCCTTTATAATGAACAATTACTGGACGACGAATTATCGTCATTCGCAAGGCGGTCTGACCACATTTCGTTACTCGATTCAACCTCATCAACTTTTTGACGGTGGGAGGGCGGCTAGATTTGGACATGAATGTAGTCAGCCGCTCATCGTAATTCCCACGGAAGTTCGAAATGTAAGCGAAAAATCTTTCCTGCGCGTGGATCCTGTAGGAATCATAGTAACCGCTCTGAAACCAAGTACAGATGGCAAGGCGTTAATCGTCCGTTTATTCAATGTCAGCGGTCAGCCCGAAACTCCTAAACTTACCTGGGCGGATTCTGCAACCAGATCGATTTTTTTAAGTAACTTGGCCGAAGAAAAACTTTCCCCCCTAAGCAAACTGCCTCTAATGACGCCTTATGAATTTATCACTTTACGGATTTATTAACACTATCCCAAATTTCTGAGAAAGAGTTGTTTTAAAAAAATTTTATTCGAGGAAAAATACTCAACCTATTCTTGGATAACGTACCAATTCTAACAAGTTCTCTTTGCCGTTGCCTTCGCGCCATCATACCAGTCCCCGGGTTTGGGATAAAATATTCCTCCGAAATTTCAACCATATCCTTCTCGAAAACATTGGTATTTGACTTTAATGTATGCTATCATAAATTAATATTTTAGAAAGAAGGTGCAACAGGAAATGATGAATAAAATAACCAGACGAGAATTCATTACCAACGCAGCTATGGCATCCATAGGATTGACGGTTTCCTATACTAAGCAGAGTCAGGGAGAACAAACAAAAAAACTTCCCCATATTCTCTACCTGATGACGGATCAGCATCGGGGGGATGTTTTAGGATGTGCTGGCAATCCAATCATCCAGACGCCCCATCTGGATTCGATCGCACAAGACGGCGTGCGTTTTTCCCAAGCCTACACCAGTACTCCCAGTTGTACGCCGGCCCGCAGTGCGCTTTTAACCGGCTTCTCTCCCTGGCACCACGGCATGTTGGGTTACGGTCGGGTAGCCCGCCGATATCCCGTAGAATTGCCGCGGGCGATCCGGGAGGCAGGATATTACACCTTCGGTATTGGTAAGATGCACTGGTATCCCCAGAAAAGCCTGCACGGATTTCATGCGACTCTGGTGGATGAGTCCGGCAGGGTCGAATCACCCGGATTTGTCAGTGATTACCGCCAGTGGTTTAAGAAGCAGGCTCCGGACCTGAATCCGGACGCCACCGGGATCGGCTGGAATGACTACCGTGCCAAAGCCTACGTTCTGCCGGAGGATCTGCATCCCACCTGGTGGACTGGACAGAAAGCAGTGGAATTTATCAACGGCTACGACAAAGAGCAGCCGTTTCTGCTAAAGGTTTCTTTCGCCCGTCCTCATAGCCCGTACGATCCTCCGAAACGATTTCTGGAAATGTATCGCGCAGCGGATATGCCTACACCCTATATTGGCGCCTGGGCGGGCAAATTTGCCGACCATAAGAATCCGCCCCCTCCTGGATTATGGCATGGTGACCTGGGCGTCGAACAGGCAAAACAGTCGCGACGGGGATATTTCGGTTCGGTAACTTTTATTGATGAACAGATCGGCCGGATCCTACAGGCCCTGAAAAAGAAAGGCCTGTATGATAACACGCTGATTATTTTTATGGCGGACCATGGCGACATGTTGGGGGATCATCATCACTGGCGTAAGACCTATGCCTATGAGGGATCGGCGAGGATTCCCATGTTGTTGCACTGGCCGAAATCCATGGGGATGAATCAACAGCGGGGCAAGACACTGCCGTTTCCCGTGGAACTAAGAGATGTACTGCCGACCTTCCTGGATGCCGCCGGTGCGCCGATTCCCTCCAACCTCGACGGCAAAAGCCTGTTGCAACTGGTTCGGGGTAAAACGCAGGGCTGGCATCCCTATATCGATCTGGAGCACGATGTCTGTTACAGTCGGGAAAATCACTGGAATGCACTCACCGACAGCCGATACAAATATATTTTTCATGCCTATAACGGGCAGGAACAATTGTTCGATCTGGTAAATGATCCGGGCGAGATGCGCGATCTGGCCGGGGAGAAGAAGTATAAAAATATTCTCGGAGAATGGCGCCAAAATCTGGTCGAGCATTTTGCCGAACGGGGAGAACCTTTCGTAAAAAACGGCAAGTTAATGTTGCGCCCCAAGAGAATGTTGTATTCTCCGCATTATCCGAAGTCCTAATCCGGCGCCGCCAGCGTAATAAAGGAGTCGTATCTCATGGATAAGCAGATTCAGCGTTATCACGAAGTTCGATTCTTCCCACGGTTTCTCGCGATCCTGACAGGTGGGATTTTGTACCTATCGCTGTTGATATCAATGGCCACCGGCCAGAGCGCTACCGAGTTTCTCCAAATGGCGGGCACCCGGGGTGGCCTGATCGTGCATATCGGATGCGGCGATGGAACCTTAACGGCCGGATTGCGCGCCGGCGATCAATACTTTGTACACGGTCTCGACACGGACCCAGCTCAGATCGCGGCTGCTCGCAGTTATTTGATCGAGAAAGGGATTTACGGTCCGGTATGCGTCGATCGGTGGGACGGCCGGCGTCTGCCATACGCTGATAATCTGGTCAATCTGATCGTGGCGGAAGAAGCGGAAAATCTCTCAGAAAAGGAAATTTTTCGCGTGCTGGCGCCGAAGGGCGTGGCGTTGATCCGGCGCGCCGGGAAATGGCAGAAACTCGTCAAGCCTTGGCCGGCGGAAATGGACGAATGGACCCATTACTTCCATGACGCGGATGGTAATCCCGTGGCCAATGATAGCCTGGTTGGCCCCCCCGAACGATTGCAGTGGGTTGGGAGTCCGCGCTGGTCGCGTCATCACGACCATATGGCGAGTATGACCTCTTTGGTTTCTGCGCAAGGACGACTTTTTTACATTCTGGACGAAGGTCTCACCGCCTCGATTCAGCTTCCCTCACGATGGCGACTTATCGCACGAGATGCTTTCAACGGAGTAATTCTCTGGAAACGAGAGATCGATCAATGGAACACTCGTCAGTACCCCCTGAAAAGTGGACCCGCTCATCTGCTGCGTCGTCTCGTGGCAGTAGGTGAGCGCGTTTACGTTACGCTGGGCATCGACGCACCGGTTACGGCCCTGGACGCCGCCACCGGTAAAACCATACGAACCTATAAAGCAAGTGAACATACGCGAGAGATTGTGGTTTCCCAGGACGTCGCGTTTTTTGTGGCCGATACTTCGCGCTCGCTGCTGCCTGATTGGCGACGCAAAGATACGTTTGTCTGGGCAAACACAAGTAAGGCCAATCCCGGTTGGGGTTGGAAAGGGACTCCGCGTAAAATACTCGCCTATCAAGCCGACTCCGGTAATTTATTGTGGAAGGTTGACGCCCCTGTTGCTCCCTGTTCCCTGGCGGCGGATGCACAACGCGTGGTTTTTCACGACGGTGAAAAATTGATCTGCTTAGACCACAGGAACGGTTCTCCTCTCTGGGAAAGTGAACCAACGCCGACTTCCATACCCGTTCCTACCAATACGGGACCGAGGGTATTGATCTATCAGGACGAGATACTATTCGCCGGCAACAATGGCAAAATGTCCGGCTGGTCGGCCAAAGACGGCAAGAAACTGTGGGAACAGAAGCATCGGCCCAGCGGTCACATGTCACTTAAAGATCTGTTCGTGGTGGAAGGGCTAGCTTGGACCGCCGCTATCGCGGGCAGTTCGAACGACGGCGCCTTCGTCGGTTACGATCCCTTCACCGGAGAGATAAAAAAAGAATTCCCGGCGGACGTACAGGTACACTGGTTCCATCACCGCTGCTATCCGTCCAAAGCCGCGGGTAAATATCTGCTTACAGCGCGTAACGGCACGGAGTACGTCGATCTGGATTTGGAGCACTGGAAACCGCATCACTGGGTCCGCGGCGGTTGTATCTACGGCGTGATGCCGTGTAACGGAATGACCTACGCATCCATGAATTCCTGCGGGTGCCAGTTGGAAGCCAAACTCACCGGTTTCAATGCCCTGGCGCCCGGACCGCTACCGCAACTGAGCAAAGCAGACCTTGCCGGCGATGCCCGTTTAGAAAAGGGATCCGCCTATGGTAAGACAGAGGGGCCCGCCGCTGCTCCGATGGATTGGCCTACCTATCGGCACGATGCCGCCCGCAGCGGGACGGCGACTTCGACCCACATTTCCGGCGACCTCAAACAATCCTGGCAGACGAAATTGGGCGGCAGACTCAGTTCGCCGACCATCGCCGCCGGTAAGCTGTTCGTAGCTTCTATAGACACTCACACACTGTATGCGCTGGACGCCCGGACGGGACGACGACTTTGGACCTACACTGTTGGTGGCCGCATCGACTCCCCGCCCACCTATTATAAAGGTCTTGCCCTCTTTGGTTCTGCGGATGGTTATGTTTATGCCATGCGTGCTGCCGATGGCGTGTTGGCCTGGCGGTTCCGCGGCGCGCCGTTAGATCGCCGCATGATGGCCTGGGAACAACTCGAATCAGCCTGGCCCGTTCACGGCAGCGTTCTGGTTCACGACGGTGTGCTCTACTGTACGGCAGGTCGCAACATGTACCTTGACGGCGGCGTCCGTTTCTTACGACTCGATCCCATTACCGGCAAGCTCCTGGGCGAGACGGTTATGGACGACAAAGATCCCGAGACGGGAGAAGATATGCAACTAACGTATCTGAAAAAGACTCAGGGTAATAATATGCCGGTGGCCCACTCCGATATCCTTTCCTGTGATGGCAAGCACATCTGGATGCGTTCGCAAAAGTTTAATTTTGAGGGGAAACGACTCGAAATCGGCCTCAAGAGCGTTACGGAGCAGAATCCCGAGGATTTCCACATTTTCTGCCAGAACGGATTCCTGGACGACACCTACTTTTTCCGTTCCTATTGGACGTACGGTCGGCGTGTCACCGGAGGTTATGGCGGATGGTTCCGGGCGGGCCGCCTGGTTCCTTCCGGACGTATCCTCTGTTTCGATGAGAATCGTGTTTATGGCTATGGTCGTAAACCGGAGTATATGACAAACGCCTCGGTATTGGAGTACCAGGTATTTGCCGCTGACAAGGAGGTAACGCGGCAGTCGATTGAGCATATAGCATTGGCAGAGCGAAATATTAATTCACGTTCGAACCAGAGAAACGCCAGCAGTTCCGACTGGCGGGTACGCTACTTTTTTCCGACCAAGGACCTGACCGCCGCGCAGTTCCAGTGGACTCTGGATCAGCCGGCGGTGATCGCCCGCGCCATGACGGTTACGGACGATACCCTCTTTCTCGCCGGTCCGCAAGACTATCTGGATGAACGACAGGCCTTTCATTATCCTGACGATCCCGGCGTCCAGGCCGCTCTGAAACGTCAGGCCGAAGCCCTCGAAGGCCGCAGCGGCGGTCGGTTGTGGGTTTTCAACAAAGCCGATGGCAACCTCATTGCTCGCTATACACTGGATACGTATCCTGTATTCGACGGTATGGCCGCCGCAGGGAATGCTCTCTATATGACTACCATAGACGGTCGCGTGATCCGACTCACGGGAAGCGGAGATACCCCGTTGAAAAAAGCGGACGGCGAACCGGTCCGCATCGCCTGGAATCAGCCGGAAGATCCCGGTTATCTTCTGCCTCCGGAAGTACGCAAAGAAGGAGACTTCGCAAAAGTCGCAAAGTGTAAGGTGGTCGCCTCAAAAATGGGGTATCGTCTGCGCGGTACGGGTAAAAAACAGGTCGGTATAGCCGTTAAGAAGTTGGACCAACCCATCACCGGCGCCGTGACGTTCCGCACCCGTATAAAGGGGGTAGCAGGCGATCGTGGTTTACTGAGTAATGGGTACCTGGCCTTTGGCGACGGCGCCGGGGATAATGCCCTGATCAAGTGCGGCGTACGCCTTCGATCACAGCAGACCTCGATTATTCAGGGACAGTTACTCAAAGGCAAATCGAAAGCCGTAAAAATTAACGTCCCCGACGATAAAAGCCTGGAAATCACCGTGAAGGTTGATCTGAAAACTCAGAACATTGTCTATACCGCCAATGATGTAACGATAGAAGCTCGGATCCAACGACCTCTGCAATCCATCACGCACGTGGGATATGCTATGGACAGCGCGCTCATCGACTTTACTCCTGTCGAGGTGCAAACGCCATGACCGCACTAAACCGTTTACTGGCTAAACATATTTCTTGTTACTGTGCATGGATTCTACTCCTCTGGTACTATTTTATTTCGGTAACCTGCGCCTCGGCGCAGGTAGTATTAAAAGGGAGGTTGCTTGCCCCTCAGCATCCCGGCAGCGATGTGAAAGTGCCGATCACTGCCGTATATTGCTTTGCCAATCAGACCGGATCTGATAATCAGGCCCTCGCGTTTCGTACCTGGGAAACCCATCCGGCGGGTTGGTACTATCTGGCGGGAGACACCGGTAACTACACCCTGGTGTTTTCCGATCCCTCCGGATATATGCGCCCTTTGGTGAGGACCAATCAGTTTGTTTTGCATGGTGATATTGTGGATCGCATCTACGCACCGGAATTTGATTATGCGGATTTCACGCAGAGCGCCTGGGACACTAAGCCCGCAACCGATTATAACCAGACCTTTGTGGCCCGGGGATCGAGCATTACCCAGGTCGGTTTCAAACTTGCAACCGACGGGGTGGATGGTCCCGGTCCACAGAAACAGAACATTCTCATTTCCATCCATCGAAAAAGCAACGGCACGCCCGATGCCTGGTCTCAGATCGGCCCCGCGTCTGTGGTTCTGAACGTCGATTGCGGCGGCCCGAAAAATTACTGGTGGTCCGCCGGCTGGAATTCTATTCAAGTTCCCACCACACCGGGCCAAACCTACGCCGTTCACCTCTGCGCGGAAACTCCCGGTAACAGCTTCCAGGCGTTCTGGCGCCCGGTTGAAAATTCAAACAACGATTGCTATCGAATTGGCAATCAGGGAAAGACCGGCTGGCAAAAACGAAACCTGTGTATGACCGTCGCTTCCGACTGCGATAACTTGTTGATCCCGTATAACAAATGCGTGCAACAGAAATTCCTCGAGTTCGCCGGCTTCGACAAATCCTGGTCGCAAACCTATATCGCCCAAGGCCGCTCGCTGGCGTCGGTTATCTTGTACGCCGCCACCTCCGGTGTGCAACCCTCCATCAACCGTCAGAGAGTCAAGGTTCGGATCCGTAAAGACGGTCCCGATGGCCCCGTCGTGGGCGTTGAAAAAATCGCCATCGGCAACGGCAACTATACCGGCGACGCCTCCTGGGGCGTCTTCGGTGCAACCTTCGCACCCGGTGAAGTCCCGCTTATACCCGGCGCCACGTACGCCGTTGAGTTTGAATCCATCGAAAACTATAACACCCTCCACGGCTACGTAAATATCAAGGGAATGGTCAGCGATGATAAACCCGGTTTCAATCCTTATCGCAAAGTCTCGCCCGACAATTATGACGACGGCGCCGCCTTCCGAAAAGGCAAAAAACGGCAGGGTTTCGATCTCGACATGCAGATTGTCGAGTATCAACACAGCGCCGACCATTGGGAATTACAAGTAAACAATGAAAATTTGTTGAAGAACGGCGCTATGGAACAGGGCATCAACAATTCTGATAGCTCTCCTATTGCTCAAGTGAATTCCTGGAAATATTTCAGACTCGATCCAGGTACCCAATTTCAATGGCTGACCGAAGAGAAGAATCCCGACAATCATATCGTTCGGATTTACGGCGGAGATAAAACTAAGACCACTGTGAATGGCGGTCTGGTACAGAAAGTGAGTGGCCTGGGTAAGGTAGATACCTACCGTTTGAGCGGCCAAATCCGTTCTACCTGGCCCGTCGATGAAAAACACGCCTGTATGATCGGCTACGATCCCACCGGACAGGACCAGAATCCCAACGCCGATACCATTCAGTGGACCATTCTACCCGCCGTCCACGGCCAATGGATTCCCTATACCAGCCCCCCGATCCGACCTCAGGACGATTCCCTCAGCATCTACCTCCGCGCCCGTACCTCCCTCACCGTCGATCACCGCTTTGAGGCCGATTTCGATTCTTTCGCCCTGCAAAAAGTTAATACTCTCGTCCCGACAGATTAAACACATGGGAAAGGTATCGACTTTTTACTCATTTACTCTTTCACTCATCTACTCTTTTAATACCACATCGGCTCGAGTTCGAGTTATTATCATAACGCAAGGATGATATTCCTGCCCACGCGGACAATATCCATGATAATATTGGCTTGGCCATGTCGCTCGACATATAATATGATATACAATAAAGCCGCGCGGTTGACGTCTTTGATTACATGTGCGTGGACAGAGCCGTCTCATGGTAAAGCACGACGGGAGCAGTCGTGGCATATTTGGTAATGAAATATGATATTATGTGATTGGATAATGAGATGAATGAAGATCATACGATATTGGAGTTGGTTGGGATCAGTAAACGTTACGAGTCGCCGGAAGGGGGGGAGGCGGCAGAGGTATTGCGTGGGATCACGCTGGAGATAAAGGCGGCAGAATCAGTAGCTATCGTGGGGCCATCGGGATCGGGCAAGAG
>CAZNQT010000123.1:0-10377 GCA_964574885.1 uncultured Pirellulales bacterium | reverse complement strand
CCGCTGGACCTGCCCTATGAACTGGTAAAGTATGATTAAGGAGTGAGTAACTTGACTGCGAATACGAATCTTAAACGAATAACCATCGAGCCGGTAACCCGCGTGGAAGGACACGGCAAGGTATCGCTGCTGTTGGACGAGGCCAACCAGGTCAAACAGGCGCGATTACATATCGTGGAATTCCGCGGCTTTGAACGGTTCATTCAGGGCCGACTGTTCTGGGAGGTGCCGGTGTTGGTACAACGGTTATGCGGCATTTGTCCGGTAAGTCATCACCTGGCGGCGGCCAAGGCGATGGACCGCATTGTCGGCGGCGAGAACCTGACGCCAACGGCCCTGAAAATGAGACTGTTGATGCATCATGGGCAATTCTTCCAATCGCACGCATTGCACTTTTTCCATTTAAGTTCACCCGACCTGTTGTTCGGATTCGATGCGGACGTCTCGATTCGCAACGTCATCGGCGTCGCGGCGAAATACCCGGACCTGGCCGTGCAGGGCGTGATGATGCGGAAGTTCGGCCAGGAAGTAATCAAAGCCACCGCCGGTAAGAAAATCCACGGCACCGGCGCCATTCCGGGCGGCATTAACAAGAACCTGTTGATCGAAGAACGAGACGCCCTGCTCAAAGAAATCGACCAGATGATCGAGTGGTCCAAAGGCGCAGTAAAGATAGCCAAAGATTACACCGTCGAGAACCTGGAAACCTTGGCGCCGTTCGGTTCGTTTGACTCGAACCATCTAAGCATCGTCCGAGAGGATGGAGCGTACAACATTTACGACGGCGGTCTGCGGGCTAAAGATGCCGAGGGCAACCTGATCTTCGACCACGTGGATAATCAGGAATATTTACAATACATTGTTGAAGAAGTCCGTTCGTGGTCGTACATGAAGTTCCCGTTTATTAAATCCATCGGACCGGAAAACGGCTGGTATCGCGTGGGACCGCTGTCGCGGGTGAACAACTGCGATTTCTTCGATACCCCGATCGCCGAAGCCGAGCGTAAGGAGTTCATGGCCGTCACCAGGGACAAGCCCAACAATATTACCATGGCCTATCACTGGGCCCGCATGATCGAACTGCTGCATTCCTGTGAAATGATGCAGAATCTCTTACACGATCCCGACCTCCAGGGTGAAGACCTGGTCGTCAAGGGCGACCGCCGCGAAGAAGCTGTCGGCATCATCGAAGCGCCCCGGGGTACGCTCTTCCATCATTATCGCGTGGATAAAAACGATCAGATCACGATGGCGAATCTGATCGTCTCGACAACCAGTAATAACGAACCGATGAACCGGGCCGTACGAAAAGTGGCCCAGGATGATTTGTCCGGGAAACCGGAAATCACCGAAGGGCTACTGAACCATATTGAGGTGGCGATTCGGGCCTACGATCCGTGTCTGTCGTGTGCGACGCACGCCATGGGCCGGATGCCGTTGATCGTGGAACTGTTCGATCACCAAGGCAATATGGTGGATCGGAAAACCAAAGGATAAATATGTAGCAACATAATATAACGTGTAGCGCCCCCGCCTTCGGGGGCGAGTTCCCAGCCGACTCCGCCGAGGGCATCGGAACTACAAAATAAAAGCAAATGGATGAGCGATTAAACAAAGTGTTGGTGATGTGTTACGGTAATCCGGGCCGACTCGACGACGGTCTCGGCGCCGCTTTTGGAGAGGCGCTGGAGGCGATGCGTTTGCCGGGTGTTACGGTCGATATCGATTATCAATTGACGGTAGAAGACGCGATGGCGGCGGCGGAGTACGACGTGGTGATCTTCGCCGACGCTGCAGTCCAGGGTCGCGAACCGTTTTTCTTCCATGCACTTACACCAATTTCAGCGGTGTCGTTCTCGAGTCACAGCCTGGACCCGGATAACGTCCTGGCCCTGACGCAGGAACTTTTCGGGCATAAACCACAGGGCTATGCCCTGGGGATCCGGGGGTACGAGTATAACGAATTCGGCGAAACGTTGTCGGCGCGCGCACAACAGAATCTGGCCTTGACGCTCCAGTCGATGCTGACGGTGATACGGAATCGAAACTTTGCGCAATTTGCGACCGACCTGGAAGCCATTCAGGGCCCTGAGGAAGATATATATGATGGAGACCTGCCATGCAAGATGGAAAATATGTGATTTTGTGTGTCGATGACGATCCGGACATCCTGGAATGTCTGCAACTGGTACTGGAAGCGAATGAATATTCCGTCACGACGGCACAAAGCGGCGAGGAAGCCCTGAAACGCTATAAAGAATGTCAGCCGGATTTGATTATTTGCGACCTGATGATGGAAGAGATTGACGCCGGCACGAGTTTTGTCACCAAACTCAAGGCCGAAGGTAACACGGCGCCAGTGTATATTCTCAGCTCGATCGGCGACAACCTCAATCTGAATATCAACTTCAGCGAATTAGGTTTGAGCGGCGTGTTTCAAAAACCGATCAATAACGACATGCTGCTTTCCGTACTGAAATCAAAATTGAAATAACACGTCATACATGGAATGGCCGCCCTGTACAAACGAAGACGGCGCAATCTCTATCCGTTATTCATGCCGCAAGGATTCGATAGGATCCATGTTAGCGGCGCGGTAGGCGGGATACATCCCAAACGTGACTCCCACGGCCGCGGAAATCCCGAACGATAAAAACAGCGAACTGCCCGTAATGATAGTCGGCATATGGGCGAAATGTTCGACCAGAAACGGAATCAGCGAACCGAGGATGATACCCATGATACCGCCGGTCATCGTCAGCATGGCGGTCTCCGAGAGGAACTGAAAAACAATATCCCTTCGCCGAGCCCCCAGCGCCCGGCGGATGCCGATCTCGCGGGTGCGCTCGCTCACAGTGGCGAGCATAATGTTCATAATGCCGATCCCGCCGACCAAAAGGGAAATTGCGGCGATCGAACCCAGTACGATACTAAAGATTCGCTTGGTCTGTTTGGCCTGACGTAACAATTCCAGCGGAACCGTGATCTGGTAATCCTTTTTCTTGTGATGCGTACTGAGCATTTCTTCCAGTACGGCGCGGGTGGGTAAAACCAAATCATCTGCCGAAACCTGAACGGTGATTTCCTGCAGCTCGACTTTTTCGATCTGCCGCGTCGTGGTCGTAAACTGGAGTTTGATCTCACCGAAGCGCTGCTTCACCGTCGTCAAGGGAATATACACATTCCCCACGACACCGCCGGTATCTCCCGCGCCGGATCGAGATTCCCCTGTGCCGGTCTCGATGCCCATAGTCTCCTGGGGACCCAGTGCGCTGACGATCCCCACGACCCGGTAATAGTCGTCGGAGATCTTGATATCGGCGTTCATGAGATCTTTGAATATGACCAGCTCCTTATAGACGGCTTCGTCCACGACGCAAGTCCGCATTTGATGACGCAGATCCATCGTTTCGAGAAACCGGCCACGCTCCAGTTTGATCGGCTTGATCTCCGTGTACCATGGGATCGTACCGACCACTTCCACCGCCACTTTACGATTGTAGAACCACGCTTCCTCCACGATCCGCCGCGAGGGCACGACCACCTGGACGTTCGGAATCGTATAACGAAACCGCTCGGCGTCG
This sequence comes from uncultured Pirellulales bacterium, assembly GCA_964574885.1. GTDB lineage: Bacteria > Planctomycetota > Phycisphaerae > Sedimentisphaerales > SM23-30 > JAFGFX01. The sequence goes on along the minus strand of CAZNQT010000123.1, from coordinate 6,793 downwards.
TCATACGTCAAACCGTATTCCTTCATCGAGGACGTTTCCGTATCCGCCAGTTTATCTTCCGGTGGCTTGATCGTGCGGATGATAATATTCCGACTGCCCAGTCGGGCGATTTGATTCTGCGCTTCCTGGCTCGCCCCTTCCCCGATCGCCAGCATCGCGATCACCGAACAAACACCGAAGATGATGCCCAGCATCGTCAGCACCGAACGCAGTCGGTGCATCCACAGGCTTTTGCCCCCCAGCTTCATCGTACGTTTTAAGCGAAACCAAAACATAATTACTATAAATCCGAAGCTCGAAATCCGAAGCTCGAAACAATATCAAAATCCAATTTTACAAATGACCAAAACCTATTCGTTTTGAACCTTCTCCATTTGATCATTTGGATTTGTTTCGGATTTCGATATTTGGTTTTCGGATTTTACTCACTTTCTATTGTTCACCGGTTTAATTTGTCTCGCGGTGGTTCCGTTCGATCCGTTCGATTCGCCCGTCCAGCAGATGGATCACTTCCTCGGCGCGCTGGGCTACCTTGGGATCGTGCGTGACCACGACAACGGTCTTGCCCTGCCGTTGCAAATCATCCAGGATCTGCAGAATTTCGCCGCCGCTTTCCGAGTCCAGGTTCCCGGTAGGTTCGTCGGCCAGAATGATAAATGGATCGTTCGCCAGCGCCCGCGCGATCGCCACCCGCTGCTGTTGACCGCCGCTCAATTCCGTCGGCCGATGCTTCATGCGATCGCCCAGGCCGACCAGTTCCGCCATTTCTTGCGCCCGTTCGATGCTTTCCCGCTGACCCACTCCCTGGTAATACAGCGGCACCTCGATATTTTCGATTACGTTCAACTGGGCGATCAGGTTATACGATTGAAAGATAAATCCGATCCGCTTGCCGCGTATCTTGGAAAGTTCATCATCGTCCAGACCGGAAACGTCTTCCCCGCCCAGGTAATAATGACCGGACGTAGGTTGATCCAGACAGCCCAGCAAATTCAACAACGTGGATTTGCCCGATCCGCTCGGTCCCATGATTGCGATGTATTTACCTTCTTCAATCTCCAGATCGATGGCGCGCAACGCATGCAATTCCAACGTCCCCATCTGATATACTTTACTCAATTTTTTTATCGCCACGATAACCATCAGATTATGGTTCCTGATACTTCCCCATCAAGCTCTGATTATATTCATTATCGAATTCCCCGCACTGGGTGGCATGCCTACGCGAAGCTTAGGCATGTTTTCAGCCGGTTTTTTTATTACTATTTTTTCTATGGTTCGGGTTGTCTCTCGGGCCCGCCTCCGGACCGTTGCCCCGGATCGCCGCCCGATCTGCCGCCCCGTCCTCCCCTTCGGCCTCCGCTCCTGCTGCCGCCCGGTCCCCCGCGCCCCCCCATTTGCTGCATGCGCTGTAGCACTTCCTCCGGAATATCGATCCCCAATTTCTTGAGTTCTTCCTTGATCGTTCCGTCTTCCATAGCTTTCTTGAGTTTCTTTTGCACTTCGGGATCTTGCAGCTTTTTCATGACTTCCGGATCGAAACCAAATCCTCCCGGCCTACGACCGCCGGGTTGCCCCTGGGCGGTGGACGATGGCCCCGCTCCACTCCGTCCGCCTCTACCCTCGGTCGCCTTACCGCCCGGTGTACCGCCGCTCGGTTTCGCCGTCGGTGTATTCGCGGATGTGCTGGTCACTTCAGGGATGGGTTCGGGCTGCGCTTGAAGGTCGGCAACGACCCGAGGCGGATCCAAAGATACCTTATCTCCTTCTTTCAGTCCGTCATAAATCACAATGAAATTCTCGTTAAAGGGACCCGCCTGTACTTCCCGTTCTTTCAGTTCGTTGCCGCTTTGCACGTAGCAATACTTTTTGCGCTGTTGACTCACTATCGCCTGTACCGGCACGTAGAGGACATTCTTAAATTGTTCGATGATAATCTCCACCTTGGCCGACATCCCCGGCCGCAGCGAGGATTCCAGTTCGTTGATGCTAACGTCCGTATTATATACTTTCAAATCGGGATTTAAAAAACCACGCTGGGCGTCCGGCAGGGGGGATACTTTGGTCACTTCTCCCGTAAAGGTCTTGTCCGGAAAGGCTTCCACCGTGATTCGGGCCGGCAGACCGACATGCACCTTATCCACTGACGTTTCATGCACTTTCGTTTCCACTTTCATTCCCGAGGTGTTCGGGATCGACAGGAGTTTCTGCCGCTCATACACCTGGGCGCCGGCTTCGATGGGTTGGCTTTGACGACGGAAAAAATCCCCGCTGCTGCCGTAAACCACCAGACCCGGCGTCGGCGCCTTGATCGTACACCCCTCGATCTGCTTTTTGAGTTTATCATATTGCTGTTGCTGTAATTGTAACTGGGACGTGGCGTTCTTCAATTTCGCGTCGGCCTGACTGAGCATCGAATTCGCCTTCGCTTTGATGCGCTCCAGTTCTCGTTGCGATTCGATATAGTCCGACCATAACTGTTCCACCTGCTTGGGAAATTCATATCGTTTGAACAAATACATCGCCGTCTGCGATTGCTCGATATCGATCTCGCGTTGCCGCTGCGCCAGTCGATCCGCCTCCAGGTCCGTCCGCGACACGTATTTCTTCGCGTACAGCTTTTCCGTCCAGTCATACTTATCTTTCGCCCGTTTGAGCTGCTCGTCCGCCAACTCGATCGACGACTGTAAATCACGCCATTTCTGCAACGCTTCCCCTCCGATCACCGGCTGGTTCGGATCCGACCAGACCGAGCTGACGTCCAACGATTCCCCGTTACTTTGATCCACCGAGGCGACATATTGATCCGCCGCCGTCTGGCCCAGGTATTTCTGCAGATCCATTAACGCAAATTTCTTCTTCAAATCGCCCGCACTGATATCGCTGTCGTTCTGCTTGACCTGAATTTTTCTCGATTCCTGGGCGTCGATTAAACTCGCATGGGCGTTTTCAAGCTGAATTTCCTTCTGGTTCTCTTGCTCCGTCAGGGACGACGAATCCAATTCCATCAGTACCTTGCCGTTTTTCACATCTTCCTCAGTCAAAATAGTCCCTTCCGGCACGACGCTGATGATCGTCGTACGCCCTTCCACCTGACAGAGAATATCCACCGTCTCCTTGGCTTTGATGTTGCCGCTTTCCGTCACGCTATTCACAAAAGGCCCTCGTTTCACCTCGAACGTGATCGTATCCTCTTCGCTGGTTTTTTCTTTCTTGTACTTCATCCACCCTATCGTCAGCGCCACGATGAGAATGACCGGCGCCGCAAAGATCACCAGCGTTCTGAAAAATTTCCGATTGGATTTTGCCTTCGACGCAGTCATGGCGTCACCTCATTCCAAAGACCGTCCGGTCTGACCTCTAAGATTCCCAAATCCCGATAAAACTCCAGGTTCGCTACCGTATAACTGACCAGCGCACTCGTCCGGGAGTTTTGCGCCTGCAGCAGCGACCGCTGGGCCTCCAGCAGATCTCGCGTGATCGCCCGGCCCGCCTGCAGCAGCATGGCCGTACTTTCCACTCGCTGTTCCGCCAAATTCAGACTCATCTGCCGGATCTGATATTGCGCCGCCGCCTCCCGCAAATCCCGGTACGTCTGACGTACGTCATAGATTACCCGGTCGTGGTCCTCGCTATAGGTGCGCTGGCGCCGCGACAACGTTATCAACGACTCCCGATACGCGTTCCGCTCCGCCTTGCGATCCAGATTCAAATCCCCCTCCAGTCCCACCGAGTAGGTGCCGTTTTGAAACTGAAAGCGCGCCGGACGTTCCCGATCCGGCGTGCTGACGTTGGCGCTGCCCACCAGGTTCAATTCCATCCCCAGATTATCCGCCGCCACCATCACCTTCCGCTCCGCGTCATCCACCTGATCTCTGGAATTCGCCAGATCCAATCGATGAGACAATGCCGTCTGTACTAACTTGTCTATATCATATTCCGGTTCAATGATCTCGTTCGGATCCAGGCGGGTTAATTCGTTCGGATCGAGTTCGATGTCCGCTTCCGTCGGCAGCCCCAGCGTGATCTTGTACGAGTCGAGTTGCTGCTTATAACTTTCCTGTGCCGCGATGTAACTGTCCCACGCGCTGAGTTTATCCTGCTCCGCCTGGTCCGCTTCCAGAGGCGGTCGGCGACCCGATTCCGCCAGCATCTTCGTCTGTTCGTGGGCTAATACCAGGCGTTCATAATTGCTCTTCTCATTTTCCACCCGGTCCAGGGTTTCCAGAACGTTGAAGTATTGACTGACGATCTGCACCACGAATTCCTTGCGAAACCGATTGAACGTGCGAATTTGATACAGTGTATTCCGTTCCGCCTGCGTGAGATTTTCCTGCACGATCTTTCGACCGGCCCCCCTTAACAACGGCTGCGAAACCGTCGCCGTCAGTACCGAACCCAGCGACGTGCGCGGATCCCCCGTCAGATACTGCAGCCAATTCGTGGCGACTTGCACTCCTATCTGCGCCCCGTCCGCCAACGCCTGATTCAGGCCCAGATTCCCACTCGCGTTCACAGACTCATCCGATGCCGTCTTTGTGTAGTCGCCGCCGAACATACCGAAAAGTTGCGGCGCGAATGCGTGCCGCGCCAGCGTCAGATCCAGCGCCGACAGATACAGCGATTCCTTCTGCGTTTGATAGTTCCGACTGTGGGCCGTTGCCAGCGCCACCGTTTCCGCCAGAGTCAAACGACCCGAGACCTCCGCCGCCGGCTTGATCTGTATATCCTCTTCGCTCGGTTCTTCGTCGCTGATACGATAATTCGCCTGGCTGCCGAAATCCTCCTCCCACTTATCATCCAGGATCTTCTGCACCTCCTTGTCGGCATCCGTTTTGTAATACTCCGTACTGCAACCGCCCGCCAGAAAACCCATACAAAACACCAGACAGAGACGGCAAATTGCCTCCTGAAGTGGGCCTGAATGCCTCGACTTCCCACGCTCGTTCTTATGTCGATCTGTTTTCATAATCGCGTTATTGTACTTGAATCATATACTTACGTCCAATACTTCTTTTCTCCCGGCAGAGTCCCCCGACTGGGTACGTTGCCTGCTCCACCTAGTGCAGTATCCCCCTCTCTCGTCCGTAAAGTAAGACGTCAGAAATGGAGAAAAATTACAATAAGTAAAGATTTTCTCAATATTTATCACAAAAAACACCCTGACGTTTGAAACCTTCGTTTCTCACAATAATCTTGACGCTTTGGGATTGGCACCGTTAGATAATTTCTATAAAATAACGGATATGCGAACCGGTAAAATTTATTAACCGAGGAATTCTTATGCCTAAGCTGGGCCGGATAATATGCCTCCTTTGCTTCATTGCTTCCGGCAATGTTAGTTCGGCTCTGGATTGTCAAACGGGATTTCTGGCCGACGGGTCCATCTGGAAAACAGAGTACTATATCATCGACGCTCAAAAACCCGGGCCGGTGGTCTTAATCACGGGTGGAATCCACGGCAATGAGCCTGCCGGCGCTCGCGCGGCGGAGCACGTTCGCTTTTGGCCCCTCAAATGCGGCAAACTCATCGTCATCCCGCGAGTTAACAAACCCGGTTTGGAAAAAGGCACTCGCGCTATGCCCTCGATTCCTAAGGAATTTGCCAATCTGAATCGCAATTTTCCGAAAAAGGATAAACCCGCATGCGCCTGTAAACTTAGCCGTATTATATGGCAGTGGGTTTGCCGACAACAGCCCGATTGGCTTCTCGACCTGCACGAGGGCTTTGATTTTACGCAGAACAACGGCAAGAGCGTCGGTAGTTCCATCATCGCAGCACCCCTCCCGCCAACCTTGACCCAGGCACAAAGCATGATCGACGCCGTGAATAAAACCATCGAGTCCGCTCCCCAAAAGTTCGTCCTGAAGAAACCGCCGGTGAATGGATCGCTGGCCCGCGCCGCTTCGGAGAAGCTCCGCGTCCATGCGATGATCCTGGAAACTACCAAAAAAGATCAACCCCTGTCGCTACGCATCCGCCAACATCGGATCATGGTCCATCAACTGCTGACGAATCTGGGAATGATTGATTGCGACGTCGATAGTCTGGTGAATTCCCTTCATCCGGGTAAAAACCGTTGGGTGGCTCTTTACGATGCCGGCGGCGCCGGCGCCTCTGGTCCCCTCGCCCTCGAAAAGGACCTGGGTATGCTTAACGACGTGGTGGTAAGGCGAATTGGCATTCCCGAAATACAAAACGGTTCCCTCAGACAATTCGATGCCCTGATCGTTCCCGGCGGCAGCGCCTCGAAACAGGCGCAGGCCCTGGGAAACAAGGGTCGAGACGCCGTTGTGGAGTTTGTGAAAAACGGCGGCGGGTACCTCGGTTTTTGCGCCGGCGCCTATCTGGCCGCAAATAATTACTCCTGGTCCCTCAAAATTCTCGATGCCGACGTGATCGACCGTCAGCACTGGAAACGCGGCAAGGGTACGGTTAAGATCGAACTGACGCCGGCCGGCAGAAAACTCCTCCGTGACAGAAAAGACCTTCTCGATATCCGGTACGCCAACGGACCGTTACTGGCGCCGGCCCAGGATCCTGACATTCCCGACTTTCTAACCCTGGCGGCCTACCGCTCGGAAATAAATACCAATAATGCGCCCGAGGGGATTATGAAAAATACGCCCGCCATCGTCGTAGGTCAATTTGGCTGCGGACGGGTGTTCTGTGCCAGTTGTCATCCGGAATATACCAAAGGCCTGGAAGTGTTCGTCCATCGGGCTCTGGATTGGGTTACCCGGAAAACCTCCTTGCCGCCCTAATTTCTAACCCAACATAGCAGATTGGGTG
>CAZNQT010000122.1:9566-10429 GCA_964574885.1 uncultured Pirellulales bacterium | reverse complement strand
TCCCCCCCTATCTGAAACCGGTCAATTTCTTAGGCGTCGATTACGTCTATGGACACGTCGAAAGCACCAAAGGTCGTTTATGGGTCGTGGGCAAAGATCCCTATTTGTTCGACTATTTCCTCCCTGAACGATGGGAGAAAATCCCAAAAACCAAAATTTCCGTTTATACCGAAATGTATTACACCTTAACTAAAGACAACATTCACCTGGCCTGGAAAGTATCCCATGTCGGACTCAGGCCGGACCGCGATCCGTTCAAGGAGGACGAAAATAAAATTTTGGAGTATGGCTATAACAGCCCCTTCGAAGAAGCCGCACTCGCTGTCGATCTCTCCCGCCAGGGGCTCGCCACCATCTACCCCCGCGCCATCTACATGACCTCCCTCAAAACTGAAATCGCCGATAACCTCTTCGATAACAGCCGATACCAAAGCCATCAAAATTTATTCACACCCGACGAGTTACCTATCTTGCAAAAAAATTATGAATACATCATGATCTGGGGCTACTGGAACGGTCCCGATGAAAAACTCGCCGCCCAGGACGGCGATTACTACGAGGGCGTCAATACCCTCCAGGCCTATCGACAGGGTTTGATCTCCCAGGAACAATACTTCCTACTCTTACAACTCGCTAAAGAGAAGTTATTACAAGCCGGCATCGAAGACCTCAACCTCCGCGGCAATCATTTGCTCATTTCCCACGACAGTAAGGGAAACTGGATCAAAGACGAACACGGGCAACTCGAACTCCGCATCTGCAATTTCGAATTCCTTAAAAAAATCCCCTAACCCCCCTACCGCCTCAATCCAAACTGTAGGGGCGACCCCATGTGGTCGCCCCGCCCCAAGCACGCCCATTAA
>CAZNQT010000122.1:0-9556 GCA_964574885.1 uncultured Pirellulales bacterium | reverse complement strand
CCCAATCTCAATTTCCAAATCCATAAAAAAAACCCCAAACCCCCCCCCCCCCCAAAAACAAACGTGTGGGGGCCCCCCCTGGGGGGCCCCCCGCCCCATGCTCGCCCTTTAAAGCCCCCGCTGCTAAGCGGGGGAACGAACACCCTATGCCTCAGAAAAACGATTCACCCTGTGGCACAGCCACCCTCGACTGTGTCATCCTGAGCGCAGCGAAGGATCTAAAACCTGAAACTTGAAACCTTCAACACAAAAATGCGTAGGGTAGGCTGTGCCTACCATCAGCGAAAACGCGTAAGGTGGAGCCTTGCCCCACGCGTACATCTATGCCACAATATCCCTGACAAAAATATTTAACCCTAAAGGAGCTATCATGAAAACAAAATCACGAAACCGCGTAACCGTTTATGTATTATTCATGACCATTTTATTCGTCCCCTCCGCAACCTTCGCCCCCCCACCGGTTTCTGACGCCGACAAGAAAAAATCCCTCCCCCAACAAGATCCGCGCCTCAAAGCCTGCCGTACCCTCAACGACAAAATGGAATTGCAATCGTTCAAAACCAAAGAACAATGGGAAACCTACCGCACCTGGCTTAAAACCCACATCCTCGTCAGTACCGGCCTCTATCCTCTGCCTCCCAAAACGCCGCTCAACGCCAAGGTCTTCGACACCCTCAAACACGACGACTATACCGTCAGCAAAGTCCACTTCGAATCCCGACCCGGTTTCTTCGTCTGCGGCAACCTCTACCAACCCGTCGGAAAGCAAGGACCGTTCCCCGGCATCCTCTGCCCCCACGGTCATTGGGGCAAGGGTCGTTTTGGCGAAACCGAAAACGGCTCCGTCCGCGCCCGCATGATCAGTTTCGCCCGCCAGGGCTACATCGCCTTCAGTTGGAGCATGGTCGGCTACAACGATGCCAACCAGATCAAACATCGAGGCGACGTCAGCGACCTGCCCTGGAATATCAACCTTATGGGTCTGCAACTATGGAACAGTATCCGTTCCTGCGATTGGCTTTCCTCTTTGCCTAACGTCGATCCCGACAATATCGGCTGCACCGGCGCCTCCGGCGGCGGCACCCAGACCTTTATGCTGATGGCCATCGACGACCGCATCAAGGTCGCCGCGCCCGTCAATATGATCTCCGCTATCATGCAGGGCGGTTGCGAATGTGAAAACGCGCCCCTACTCCGTCTGACCGCCAACAACGTCGAGATCGCTTCCATGATGGCGCCGCGACCTCTGCTCATGGTCTCCGCCACCGGCGACTGGACCAAAAATACCCTCGAACTCGAATACCCCGCCGTCCGCGCCGTCTATCAACTCTACAACGCCGACGATAAACTCAAGGCCGTCCGTATCGACGCGCCGCATAACTATAACCTCTATTCCCGCAACGCCGTCTATCCCTTCTTCGCCAAATATCTCCTCCAGGCCGACAATCCCGACGACTTCAAAGAGCAGAAAGTAGAGATCGATCCCATCGAAAAACTGCTCACCTTCGATGAAGATCACCCCCGCCCGGATAATGCTCTCAACGCCGACAGTTTGCGGACCTACCTCATCCGGGAAGCCCGTGAGATTCTCGCCTCCCACCGCCCCACCGACGCTGCCTCTCTGGCTCGATTCCGCGAACTCTACCGCCCCGCCTACGCCCACACCCTCAACGCCTCCCAGCCCCAACCTGACCAGATCGAATCCCTACGTGGCGACGCCTGGGAATCCGGTCCTAAAATTTCCGTTACCAGCTATCTGATCCACCGAAAAAACCACGCCGAACTTATTCCGTTACTCCGGTTCCAGCCGGCAGATACGACCGATCAGCAAAACATACCCACCGTTTTAATTATTCACCCGCAAGGTCAATCCGCTTTATTCGATCCCGAAAACCAAAGGCCGATCCCCCTGGTGCACCAACTGCTTAACAACGGCTACCGAGTAGCCGGCATCGACTGCTTCCGCACGGGCCGGTTCGCCCCAAAGGACGAAAAAGACAAACGCCCGACGACCAATCACAACTGGACCTACAACCGCACGGACCTCGCCTGGCGGGTACAGGATATCCTCACCGCGCTCGCCTTCTGTAAGACGCAGAGCAATCAGGTCAATCTAATCGGCTTGGAGCGTGCGGGATTGTGGTGCCTGCTGGCGCGGCCTTTGGCCGACGGTGTGCATAAGACCGTCGTGGATGTGGACCAGTTCGATCCGAAGGTTGATACCAACTGGCAGGGTGAGATGATGATTCCCGGCCTGCGCCGCATCGACGGTTTCCAGACCGCAGCAATTCTCACCGCGCCCGCCGCCCTCCTGATCCACAATACCGGCGAAGCATTTCCCACCGATGAGATCAAGTCGGTCTATCGCCTGGAAAAATCCGCAAAGAATCTCCGCGTCCGGAAAAAGCAACTGAAACCACGGGCCATCTTGAATTTCTTTTCGGAATAGTGAAACCACAGATTTCTCAGATTGAACAAATTCCATATTCAATTCCATAACCAAATTTTAATATTTTTCTATTTTATCACATAAAATCTCTTGACTGATATGAGGAATTGATCTATATTCAGGTTAGGCGAGCATAGATAGCAAGAATATTTATGCTAAGTAGAGTTAAACCAGTCGAACTTCCCCCCCTTATGTTGCAAACGTCAAACCCATATTGGAGTTTATGAGTCTGACTTCAAATCGTTAATTCATTACAAATGAGGAGAAAAGAAACCACCCTACCTGGAAGGAGATCGCTATGTTGCGCGTGAAGAATCTATCCCTGGTCCCCCTATTGATGATTGCCATTCATACCCAATCGCATCGGGCAGCAGCGCAAAGCCCAACCGTTTCCCCCGCAGCGCAGCAGGCTCATGCTCTAATCACGGAATACCGCGGGCCTGCCACCTGCGTAACCTGCCACGAAACCGAGGCAACCGACGTGTTCCATTCCGTTCACTATCAATGGACCGGTCAGACGCCGAATGTTACGAATATCACCGGCAATGCCGGCAAGGGGGATCGAGGTTTCAATACTTATTGCGGGGCGGTAGTCAGTTCGCGACGGGTGGCCTGTTGGAGTTGTCACGTGGGTAACGGCGAAACACCCTCGCCGATCTTGTCGAAACGACAACTGAACAACATCGACTGCCTTATGTGCCATCAGGAAAACTACCAGCGAAAAGCCGTTCCCACGATCCCTTTGGGAGATTTGAACCGTAACTTTGTGGTGGATACGCCGGACGTTGCGCTTCTCGCGCAGGAATGGCTCCATATGAACTGTGATCAGCATAACGATTGTAATGGTGCAGACCTGGATTTCAGTGATGAAGTGAATTTGCTCGATTTTAATTTCCTTGCCGAAAACTGGCAGAAAGTGGGTGGCTTGGAAACTCTCACGTTTATGGATTATCTGGGGCAGGAACACACCTGGCATTTGCCGTGGGAGGACAAACAGGGTAATTTTCAGTACGCCCCGGATGAGGAGAATATGAGTATTTCCATTCTGGAAGCCGCGCGAACCGTACATCCACCCAACCGAGCTACATGCCTGCGGTGCCACGCCTACGCTGCCGGCACTGACTGCGGCAAACGCGGTGATCTCTCCTCCGAGACTGTCGATCCTCCGGTATCGGTGGATATTCACATGTCTTCGGCGGGCGCGAACAAACTCTGTCAGGACTGTCATCAAACCAATCACCATCGGATCAAAGGCCGTGGTCTCGATTTGCGACCGAACGACCGACCGGAACGTCTGCAATGCACCCAATGCCATAACAGCCCGCCGCATGACAGTTCCCGCCTGAACAATCATATTTACAGAACGGCCTGCCAAACCTGCCATATCCCCACCTATGCTAAGTTGAAATCGACCGAAACCGCCCGCAACTGGAATCATCCGGTTTGGCACCAGGGTCTTTTCGGCGGGCAAGGGGGATATAAGCCGGAAGAAACTCGGGGCTCGAATCTGATCCCGACCTATGCCTGGTTCGACGGAACCAGCCGAGTTTATGCGCTGGGACAGACAGCGGTGCAAAATAACAGCGGCCAATATGAATTAGCCGCACCCAACGGATCGGTAAGTTCCGATCATGCCCAGATCTATCCTATGAAAGAACACACCTCCAATTCCGCTTTGCACGTGGCTACGGGACAATTGATTCCGCATGCCACGACGACCTATTTTTTCACAGGAGATTTCAGCCGGGCCGTGAAAGACGGCATGACTTATGCAGGGTTGAGCGGGAGCTGGCAGATGGTGAATGTACATACTTACCAGACCATTAACCACGGCGTTGAAAACGAAGACCACGCCCTGGCATGCGGTCAGTGTCATGCGTCCCTGGAAGGCGGTCCCGTGCGCATGAATCTGATGGGTGATCTGGGGTATGAATTAAAAGGTCCCCATAATGTAGTGTGTGTGCAGTGTCATGGCGCAGAGGAAAATAAACCTTTCAAAACCATTCATGATATCCACGTAAAAGATAAAAAGTTCGACTGCTCCTGGTGCCATACCTTCACCCGGCCGGAACGGAATTTAACTCTGCCTTAGATTGCTGTTTCCTCTATTATCTCGATGGTTTGAAATCCTAATAATTGATCGCTGCGCCCACGGTTTATTTACGTATAGGAGACATTGACAGGACAAATTGAGGAAATGGGGGTATAATAGACGAAGAAGGATATTGGAAATGTACGTCTATATATAGGACGGAAATGGCGTTATGATGCGAAAAAACGGATTTACCTTGGTAGAGGCCCTGGTGGGCAGTCTGATCCTGGCGATCGGGGCAGTGGTCATCTGTGGTCTGAGCTACCGGTGTATAATCAACAACAAGCGGGGCCTGGAGTACGAGCAGGCCTGTCGGCTGCTGGATGAGTGCCTGGATACGGTGGTTGCGGGCCGGCTCGAAGAATTGATCCGCACCAAACGGATTGAGGACGACTTCGGCGACCGGTATCCCAACTACAGTTATGTCCTGGAAACCAAGGAGGTCGAGAACAGTCAACTGCATCGGGTGACGGCGACGGTACGGTGGCTGGTGGGCGAGAAACAATATCAGGTTCGGGCCGCCACCTTGATGTATCCTCTGGAGCAGAGGGACCAGAAGACGCTGGCCATGAGGAAATAAGGAGATGGGGATAAACTTGAGAAATTTACGGAAAAATTTGGGCTTTACGCTGTTGGAGCTGCTGTTGGCAACGTCGATCGGGGCGCTGGTGATCGTCGTGGCCTTGGTGTCGCTGCGCCAGGTTTCGCGCAGCCGAGCGGAAGCACAATATTATTCCGATATCAGCGCCCACGGTCGGTATGCGCTGAATCGGATCCGGGATGATCTGGCGAATTTTTATCGGAGTCTGAATTTGGAGAACATGCGGCTGATCGGCGTCGAAGGCGGAACGGAGGAACAGGCAACCGACCGGCTGTTGATGCAGGTAGTGCAGGAAGGTTGGTTCCACGGAAAACCGAGCGAGGGGCAAAGCGATATCTATGAAGTGCAATATGGTTTATGTGAAGATGCCGCAGAGGGCGGAACGTTTTTAGGCCGTCGCTGTGGGCCTATCGAGGAGACCGACCTCGGCAACGAAAGAGGAACCCTGACGCGGGTGGCGAACTTTATTACGTCGATCCGCTTCGATTATTTCGACGGGAACGACTGGCAACGAAAATGGGAAGAGAGACAAGGGATTCCCAAGATGGTGCGAGTGAGTCTGGTATTGGCCGACTCGAAACGTCCCCTGTACCAACCGATACATATCAGCCAGACGATTGCACTGGAGCCGATCCCGACGCAAACGATTGAGATTGAAGATGGAGACCGTACTGCAGGAATACAGGATACTCTCAACCTCGAATAGGCGGCAAGGCCTCGTGCTTATCGTGGTGCTGTGGGTGCTGGTGTTGTTGGCGCTGTTGGCGCTGACGCTGGCACAGAATACGCGCCTGGATAATGCGGTGCGGGCGTCGGGGAAGGATCGCCTCACGGCCCGCTGGCTGGCGCGGGCGGGCGTTTACCAGGCCATGGATAAAATCGCCGGCGATAAGGGATCCACTGACTATACCCATGACGATTGGTATAATAACGAAGACGCATTTAAGGACGTGGAACTGGAGCAGGGTCATTTTTCCGTGTATGCGGATCGCTGGGAGTCGTCGAGCAATGCCACGTACGGCGTGAGCGACGAAGCAAGCAAACTGAATTTGAACACGGCCAGTCGCCGGGCCCTGCTCGCGTTGCCGGAGATGACGGAACCGCTGGCCGATGCCATTCTGGATTGGCGGAATTCCCGGCATAAGCCGACGACGCTAAACAACCTCGACGGCGCCGACGAAAGTACGCCCTTGGGAATCCGTTTATCGGGGCGTCGGTTCGAAACGATTCGGGAACTGGCGCTGGTGGACGGCATGAATGCGGAAATCCTGTATGCCGAAGATGTAAATCTCAACGGGCATCTGGAAACGAACGAGAACGACGGGGATGCTCGAGAACCGGATGACGACAAGAATGACATCTTAAAGCGGGGCTTGCTGTCGTACGTGACGGTATATTCGTTTGATCGGAATCAGGATGAGATGGGGCAGCCCCGGATCAATCTGAACACGGTGGATGCTACCACCCTGGCCACCGAACTGAACTTGGAGGAAGGACACGTCAACTGGATCCTGCAGCGTCAGGAGCGTGGTTTTGACAGCATCGCGGATCTGCTGGAAGAAACGACGATCCAGACCGATGAGTTCGTCAGCGATGTGAAGGCGGCGCGGGAAACCGCCGAAGGGTTGGCTTCCAAAAAGAAAGTCGTCAAAGCGCCGGACTGGAAGACCTTTCGTCGGATTGCGGACCGGATTACGGTCACGGACGATGCGATTATCCCCGGTCGAATTAATATTAACACCGCCGGGCGGGAGGTGTTGATGACGCTGCCGGGCATCGATGCAACCCTGGCTGAGAGTATCCTGGAAAAACGAGAGGGCAAGGACTATCCGGAAGGATTTACCAGTGTGGCGGAAATCATGTACGCTCCCGGCATGACGCTGGATATTTTTAAACAAATTGCGGAACTGATTACCGTGCGCAGCAACGTCTTTACGATACGCAGTTGCGGCGTCGCGGAGCGGACCGGCATGCACCACTACGTCGAAGCCGTGGTCGCCCGAACTCGTTCGGACCTGACCGTATTCTATTGGAAAGAAAATCGGTGAACCTAACCCGGATACAGCATAACCTGGATTTTTAATCCACTCTCGGATTTCTGTTTCTCCCGCCTTAATCCTGTCACATAAAAATCTCGCTTGCGAATCTGGACGAATTCCCATAGAATACCAACCTTGGATTGATGTATAGGGAAAACGTAAACCTGTTGAATACCAAGCACCCTTTTTGGGAAAGGAGTTGAAATGGCAAAATACACACATGCAATTCGGATGCTTCTGATGGCATTTCTGCTTACCCTCGGTAGTACGGGGAGTGTGCAGGCGGTCAAGAATGATTTTTTCAGCGCGACGGTCGATGTCGGCATCGTGGTCAGCGACCTGGAAAAATCGGTCAAATTTTATCGCGACGCCCTGGGATTTACGGAGGAGCCGGGTTTTAGCGTTCCGGCGGAGATGGCGGGTAAATCCGGGCTGACGAATTTCCAGCCCTTCGACGTGCGCATTATGGTCCTCGGCGGCGAATGGAACGCCACCAAAATCAAACTCATGCAGATCCCCCAGGGGACCAATAAAAAAGTCGATAACAAATTTATCAACTCGAGTCTGGGACTGAGCTACCTGACGATTCTTGTCAAAGATACGGATAAAGCCTTGGAACGCTGCCACCGTCTCGGCGTAAAAGAGATTCATAAAAAGTTTGAGCTGCCCTACCCCAATAAGTATCTCACCCTCGTTCGCGATCCCGACGGCAATCTGATCGAACTGGTGGAACCGAGATTTCCTACCTATGCGGATCTAAAAAAACTCGACGAAGTAGGCATGGTGAAAATGGCTGAACAGGGAACCCTTACTCCCTATTTTGTCCATAGCCTGAATGACCATCGTGTAAAACCGAAAGTCATGGCGGCGCCCGCCAAATTCGGTGACGCCCCGGCTGATGCACTCGTGCTGTTCGACGGTTCCAATTTCAACGAATGGGTAAGCGATAAAGGCGGACCCGTCAAATGGAAAATACAGGATGGCTTTATGGAAGTGACCAAGAAAGCCGGCGGCATCCATACGAAAAAGGAATTTGGCAACTGCCAACTGCACATCGAATTCGCCACGCCCCCTGTCCTCGATCCCTCCAAAAAGAGTCAGAGTCGCGGCAACAGCGGCGTCTTCTTCATGGACCGCTACGAAGTCCAGGTCCTCGATTGTTATAACAACGACACCTATTATGATGGCCAAACGGCGTCGATCTATGGCCAGGCGCCGCCCTTTGTCAACGTCTGCAAAAAACCCGGTGATTGGCAGACCTACGATATTGCCTTCCTCAAACCGGTCTTTGACAACAAGGGCCTGCTGGTTCGTCCGGCCCGTATTACTGTCTTCCATAACGGCGTCTGCGTCCATAACAACTACATCGTCCGCGGCACCACCTTCCATAACCGGGTGGCCAGCTACTCGCCGCACGCCAACAATAAAGGGCACATCGCTTTGCAGGACCATGGCAATCCCATGCGCTTCCGCAATATCTGGATTCGCGAACTCCCCGAAGAGATTCCCAGTTCCCAGAAGCAGCCGACGCCGCCGAAATAAGGTATTCATGGCCCCGAAGCGCAGCCCTCGTAAGCGCCTTTAACATCCGCGGGTGGCAGGGACAAGTTCTTACTTGTCCCTGGCGAAGTTAATGTATAATATTGTTTGTACTTATTAGTCCCCGGTGTCAACCGGGGAACGAACGCCAACGTATATCGTTACTCCAAAGATTTGTAGGGTGGGCCTGGGGCCCACGCGAAAACGTCATCCTGAGCGCAGCGAAGGATATCAAACATTGAACCTGGAACCTTTTAAAGCCCCCGGTGGCAACCGGTTGACACACGCCAATTTGTATCGTTACGCTAAAGTTTAAACCCCCCTCTGTCAAGAGGGGGACAACAGCAAGTGTGCCACGGCCATCTTGGCCGTGTTCTCTCATCGGGTGGCAGCCACCGAGTCCGCGAGGTGGATGGCAAATGTGGCACAGCCGCCCTCGGCGGTGTTGGGTGGTTTTGTCGGGTAGGGGCGACCCCATGTGGCCGCCCTCGGTTACCCCGAATGAAATGTAGGGCGGGCCGTACCCGCCGATTTCTCTATGTCATTCCCGCGAAGGCGTGAATCCAGGGATGTAGGATGGCCCCTTACCCCACGCATTTAAAGTCCCCTCTGTCAAGAGGGGGACGAATACCCTGTGCCTTCAAATCACCAAAAATCCATCGGCGCAAGGATAATGAAAAAACCTGAAACTTGAAACTTTGAACATGGAACCAAACATGTAGCTCCCCCGCCCTCGGCGGAGAAAGCTGAACGCTGATAACCATCTTCCTAAGTTCTTTACCCAGAGCAGGTTAGCAATAAATGGATTTTTTATTGCCAAATAGGAGTAATTAGAC
>CAZNQT010000121.1:0-10480 GCA_964574885.1 uncultured Pirellulales bacterium | reverse complement strand
ATGTGTTATAATTTGTCATCGTGTTTTAGTAAACGCATTTTGTTAGGGGCTTTTAGAATTTGCCGTCTCGGACCTGGAATTTGGTCGGCTTATGCAAAATCTTTTTATCCGCCTTTACCCAGGATACAATGATGGCCGCCATTTCTTCCAGTTTCATCAAGGGTAAACCAAATTCCTCGAAACACTTCGCAGCGTTGGAAAGCAGACAGGTTTCTGCTTCTTTACCCGTAAAATTGGGTTTCTTATTTAATTTGTTGCCGATGAGCTCAGCGAGATCGCGTACCGGAATGGCGCCCGGTCCGGTGACGTTCAGAAGGGCCGGCGGCGACTTTGCCAATCGAATGGATCGCAGGATATTGTCATTGGCGTCCCGCTGCCAGATCAGATTTACCGCTCCCATCGTCAAATCAATCGGTTCATCGTTCCATATCTTCAAGGTCAAATCCACGATAATCCCATATCGCGGTTCATTCGCGTAATTCAATCGTACAATAGTCACGGGGGTGCCATACTGACTGGAAAAATATTCAAACATCCGCTCCCGCCCCAGACATGACTGCGCATATTCCCCTATCGGCTCCGTTGGCGTCTCTTCCGTCGCCCCGCCGGTGGAGATATCCACCAGAGGATACACATTCCCGGTGGAAAATACTGCTATTCGGGAGTCGCGATAATGCCTGGCAACCAGAGTCGGCACGTAACTGTTCATCGCCCAGGTTAACGGCTGATTCCCCGTCGCCCCGAATTTCCGACCTGCTAGGAAATATACATTTTCCACCCTCGGCAAACATCCATAGACCGATTCCTCCAAAAGATCCGCAACGATCACCTGGACGCCCGCTTTTCCCAGGCGCTCCTTTGCTGCCGAATCACTGAACCGGGATACGGCATATACTTTTTTCCGCGGCGCTGCTTTCTGTAGCATCATCGCCAGTGTCGGACCCATTTTCCCCCCGGCGCCCAACACGATGAAATCCCCCTTTACAGAACGCATTTCTTCCCGCAGTGAATCGCTGGGATCACTGAGCACATCTTCCAGTCCCTCTTCATCCAAATGCAGCATATCCATCATTTTCAACTTTCCTGGAAATGGATCAGGTTATTTTCAAAACGACTAAGATTAAAACTCGAATTGCCATGAACAATACGACCAGAAACCCAATTCCTCCCAGGATATTATGGATTAATCGATTACGCCTTTCGCCCATCACGTCCTTTCGGTTCGCCAGCCACAATAGCACGCCTGCCATCAACGGATTGCCCAGAACGGTCAGCGCCTGACCGAAAATGATCAGTTTGACCGGTTTTTCTCCCGTACGTAAAGCCAACAGCGCCACCGCCATCCCCACCAAAAGCAGCGCTACGGTTAGTCGTCGAGGCCACGAGTCGCTCAATCGTGCCGGTTTACCCAACCCATCTGCCAGTACCGTTCCTCCCAGCATGGCGTTGATCAGAAACGGGTTCATCGAAACGGCCAGCAATCCCACGCAAAACATTACGTAGGCTGCCGAACCCAACAGAGGTTGCAGGGATTGCGCGAGTACGCCCACGTCGTCCGATTTCTTGCCTGCGATCACAGTGGCCGTCGTGATCATGATGATCGCGCTCACGGTCGAGAGCACTGCCACTCCTGCGATCGAATCGCCGATCCCTTGTTTGTATTCCTTGATCGTCCAGCCTTTCTCTCGTACCAGGTTCCCCTGGAAAAATGCCGCCGCGACCGAAAGCGTCGTTCCCAACAGTGATGCTATTAACAGCATCGGATCCTGGATTTCATCCGCCACACGACTCGGCAGAGCCAGCGAAACCTCACTCGGCAGATGTGGAATAAATCCCTTAAGGATTCCCACCAGACTCGGACCGGCCAGAACCACGTTGAGGGCAAAACATACCAGGATCACCCCTACCATGACTTTCATAGTACGTTCCAGAATACGATAGATATGCTTCGCCAGGAATAGAAAGAGGATAATGGCGCCGTTCAAGCCAAACAGTATCCAATGTGCATCGACGCCGGGCACGAGTGTCCCCGCCGCTGCCGCAAATGCCAGATTGTTACCGAACTGAAACGCCCCGCAAATTAAAAATAAGTTTGTCCCGATCAATATGGCCATCGGCCTGCCCAGACGCTGTGCTACCAGAGTGCACGGCGTCGCGCCTCCGAGTACGCCGATCCGAGCCGCCATCGTCATATACGTTCCCATCAGCACCGCCGTCATCACCAACATCCATAGCAGTTCGTACCCGTGATTCGCCCCGATGTTCGCACTAACCAGCAGCGATCCCGGACCGAACACTACGCATGCCGTGATCAGTGCGGGCCCGATGGATCGCCACCACGCCGGGCGCTTTTCGGGAGTGGAAATTTCAGATGATTCGCTCATGTGTTTATCCTGGAATTTGGACTATAGTTGTATTATTGAATCTTCAAAGCCTGCTGAGATTTTCTATCGCTTGAGCCACTTTATGCCGTTGTTCTCCTATGGGAGACGGATCTTTCGTAAAATGCGTCATATCTTTTGTGATGCTTTCCGGAACATTTAGTAGTTCAGCGTATTGTTGGCGCTGATTTACGGATAGCTTTGTTTGGTGTGTTTGTATAAGTCGTTTGAGAATGGCTAAATATTCATAATCCTCGATTCCGTCCCGCAGCATCTCCCAGCGGATACTGTCCACCGGACCTGCCGGAACCGGTTGTGCCGGCTTTGCATCCGCGGCGGCTTCCGGGGGATAGATAAACCGACCGTCCCCGTTGCCCCAGGGACGCTTCTCGCCTTTCGGAGTACCGTATCCTGTTTGCCAACCCATTGGATCTTCATAGGGATTCTGGGGCTGATCCGGATACGCCGTATCACTCGTCCAGTAATTCGTCTGCCAAACGAGGATACCTTCGATATTCCGCTGCCAGGTTTGCCACAGCCACACCCGCAACTCCGTCCCCGGATGATCGATAAATAAGGTGCAATAGGGCGCCTTCGGTCCCGTACAGATGTACCACCAGAATTTCTCGCCGTGTTTACGTCGTGGCTCCGCTACGGCATGATCGTATTTGTTCGATACCGCACACCAGATCTCCGGACCGCCGTATAATCGCTCATCCAGACCGACCATCACCGTTAACATACGGGGAATGTCTGGCGCCGCCTTTTTCAATTTCGCAAAACCATTCATGATGTAGTCATAATCTTTCGGCAGCGGTTCGTCGAACCAATAGACAAATGCCTCGTCCAGCCAGCCTTTGGCGCGCAGGTGTTCCTGGAGTTGCCGACAATAGGAAGTAAACAGAATCGGATATTCCGGCGCGTCTTCCGTGAAGCCCAACAGGCTCGGAACCGACCGCGAGTGAAATGTTCCCCCGCCGATGCCGGCGATGCCCAGACGGAACGAATTGAAATGATAATGATCCAGGGCCCGGCTCATCGCCTCATCCCATCTGCGAAAATCAAATTTCGGTTGCAGTTGGTCCGCGGGCAACAAAGGTTTCGATCGTATTATCTTTTCAAAATCACCATGCGGGATATATTCCTCCATCGTTACCGGATTACTCACCGAAATATCGTCGAACCATACCAATCCCACATCTTCTCCCGCATCCGTCCATTTGGTCGCCCGGGCAAATATCCGCACAAATTGAGCATCAGCGGGAAATTCCGTCACCGTAACGTCAAACTCCTGCCAACGCCCATTGCCGGCAAACGTCATATCGTTATTTTTCCCGGATAGCCATTTGCCGTCTTTATCATAGTGATTCATGGCTACGTTGAACTGATGGTCGGGGATTGCCGTTCGGTACCAGAATTGGATTCGCAGTCCCTCCTTGGGGATGCGAATAAGCGGTTTATAGGAGGTAGTGACGTTATTTTTTATATCCCCGTCAAAAATTAACATCGAACTCTTACCCATATGACTTTCATTATCGACGAGGTGTAAATTCTCCCATTGATCCCAGGGCGAAGGCG
The DNA here is from genome assembly GCA_964574885.1 of uncultured Pirellulales bacterium. GTDB lineage: Bacteria > Planctomycetota > Phycisphaerae > Sedimentisphaerales > SM23-30 > JAFGFX01. Next base: position 6,521 of record CAZNQT010000121.1, on the reverse strand, counting down.
GCGGTTTGATCTTTGGCCAGGTTACCACGAATCTATCCATTGGCGCCGGATCGTAGGGTGAGATATGGTGAGCGCTGAAATTCGCCCAATAGGTATCCAGGACCTGCCGTCGCTGTTTCGGATCGGAGATATTCTGATAACGATACACATTCCCCGGTGAAAAACCAAATGCCGTCGTACAGGTCATCTTCTCCGGCAGAGTAAAATCATAGACCTCCACCTGTAAAGGCAGTTTGGCCTGGTAGTTCACCGCACGAAGCTGAATTTCCCCTCGATACCGCCCGGCCGGTACGTCCCGCGGTGTCTTGACACGAATCCAGATCGGTTGATTTTGATTTGCCTTAATTTCGATACCCTTCGTCATCGGCGGTAGTGGGTCCGGCCAGTATCCCACTACTGAACTTTTATCCGTTGGCTTCGTTACATGGACATAGCGGACCCGCAGCAAATTAATATGTTCGGAGGGTATGACGGCATTACCCGGCCCGCTTAACGCCGTTGCTTCTATCGTCAAATTAGTAAGGTTCGATTTTGGTCGGATCACCAGTTGAGCTGCTTCCGCCTCGTTCCGTGCCGCTCGAATAATGATCGCCTGACTTTGTTCTACAGGGACGCCTTTTTCAAGCCCGACCTTCCACCCCGACGAACACCACCACAAGCCGACCTGTGCGGTACTCCCTGGCAGTCGTTTGCCGTATTCCTGCTGAAAATAATCACTCGCATTACCGAGGGATGCCCAAAATAATACGCATACACAACCCGCCTTGAGTTTACCTGAGATCATCATTGCGGTCCTCCGGTTCCGTGAAAAGGTATCAATTTATCTGTTGTCCTTAGGTTTTCTGTTCGAGTCTTTTCTTAATTGACACAGCCTGGGAAACTCCCTATAGTTTGAAAACGATTGTTAATCCTTAATTGTACAGGATTGTAACCGCTTTTGCCCCCATCGTCTAGCGGCCTAGGATACCTGGTTCTCAGCCAGGTGACAGGGGTTCGAGTCCCCTTGGGGGTAGGGATTGTAAACCATTGTCAATGCCAGAGTTAGCAAGATATTGACAGTCAATGACTTGCGTTTCATTACTAATTTTCGCATCTTTTTCTGACACTGATTTTCCCCCCTTGTCATGCGTAGTCTGCACCGGATTCTGCACCGCTTTTTTGAAGTGATCTTCGGTAACTTGAAGGTAGTGTTTAGCTGCAACCTGTGGGGAGTTGCCTATCCATTGACAAACCACCTGGATCGGAAATTCCTCAGTTAAGCTGAGGTGGTGTTGCATCCGCCTCGACATCAAGCTCGTACGTATCCTGCACCTTTTCTAGCAACCATTCCCAGTTGGTTTCCCAGTCATAAATTACCTCCAGGGACGTACTAGCTTTACACATTTTGGTCAATTCCACCTTATCATTCTGCCATGCCTGGATATACCCTTTGGTTTCAGCTACCTCTTTTTCAATCTCATCATCGGTTTGGTGTTCTTTTTGACCATCCCATTTTTTACTGCTGTAAAAACTATCGGTAGCATTATCCAATTTATCCCGGATAAGCCCCGCCTCGTACTCATAGGCCCTCCGCATCCGCCAGTAGGCCACAGCGACCTTTTCGACCAGCATCTCTTCCAGAGTTCCTTCCGGGGCTAATTGGTTTCTTAGGTCCACCAGCAAAGCACCGAAAGCATCCGGGTTCTCTGCGCCGTCTCCGACGGGTATAACGATCTCTTTCGCCAGCAGACCGTGTTTGAAGGCATTGTATTTGGCGATGGCCTTGCCTTCGGCAGTCTTGACACCACCTTTTTGGGCATTTTTCCGGTTAGCTTCCAACTGTTTTTCAGATACTGTCATGGTGATTCTCCTTGGATAAACCGTCAGGCGAGTCGAATGAGGAGTATATTCTGCACCTGACGGTTGTAGCTCGCTATTAGCCCCTCCAATTCTCTTTAGAAACAACAGGCGAACTTGATTATGCCACGTAATCAGTCAATAGACGTGTGTCAGTTCTGCGTGGCAACATCCTGACACGTATAGTATATCACATGAATGGCAGCGGTGTCGGGAATAGGCAGAAAAAAACCGTCAGGCGGTCGGTTCGCCTTACGGACACGAAATGTCGGCGCAAGTGCCATATCCGGATGTATTGAAGTCCTCTTTCAACGTGATCAGTTCGGAAAAATTTATTAAACCGTTGTGGTCGAAGTCAACACAGCAGTTGTATTCACCTGCTCCGGTCCCATGAGGATTACCGGCCGAAGAGGTGTTAAACGCCTTCTTCAGGTTGATCAGGTCGCCAAAGTTAACATAACCGTCGCCATTCGTGTCACCGAACGGTTGGCCGGGACAGGACCAGCAAGAGGGTAGAAGCGTTAGCTCAACATCCAGGCACAGTCTACAATTGTTTGCATTCTGATTATACGAACCGACCAGGAAATGATATTCCACACCGGCTTGGCCCTCGATGATCACCGTTGAACCACGGTTGTCACCACAGGCGTTGGAACAGTTCGAATTCGTATAGTCATCGTCGTTGCAATCCAGTTCGACAAAAGCCCACTGGTTGAATGGAGGTCCCAGGTACGAAACATTATACGCAGCCACTACCGTATCATACGAGGTGGTGGGAGTACATGTGGTAAACATGATGGCGCCATCGTATGCGGGAGTGACGCTGAACCAGACTGCATGTCCGATGTCCAAGTTGGTACAGCTCGGCCGGGGAGTTCCCGGCGCCACAATGGCCTCCGCGACATCAAGATTCACTGTATGGATTCCCGGTATTCCGGGAAATACATAAGGATCCACCCAGGTCAGGTTCTGGGCGGGATCGCCGCAAAACGGCGTAAGGATCATCGTGTCACAGTTGTAGGACCCATAGGTGTCATACGCAACCACGGTTACTTCATGATCACCATCGGTGAACATAACATTTTGCAGCGGATTTCCCTGGCCGAGGTAAATCTCGTTGGCGGCTTCAAAGTTCTCGAACCATAAAAGCTTATCCAGGTTATTATCCAAATCCGCCACAATATCCGGGACCAGGTCCATCGGAGAGGTAAATTGTTTATCCAGCAGGTCCACATAAGGCTGATAATTTTTAAAGGCATACGTGCTTGTGGGTTTGGATAAGCTCAGGGTTATCTGCATATCCTGCCCCAGATCACTGGCGGTCAAATTCAATCCCATGGCAAATGAAGATACGGCAGGCCCCTGTATCACTCGGAATCCCTGGTTGGATGTATTTTCGAAGCAAAAACTGCTGACACCGTCTTCGCCGTCTTTAGTCCCTTCCCCGAAGAAAAAGAATTTAGCTTTCCCTTGATAAATCGTATGATCGTATCCAAAGCTCTCCGCATACACGGTACCGATGCTCTGTACATATAGCTTGGTGACGGTCATATCGGATCCCAGGGCAAAGGGCGTCTGAATTTCCATAAACATATCGGAAAATCGTATATGCTTTTTCAAACGTTGGTAATTTCCTCCCGTTTGCCAGCTTGGATATCCGGTTCGCTCGGCGAAATCCAGATACGCGGTTGCTACGTTTGGATTGGCGGTCCGGATCACACCGTCTTTATCTCGAAGCCACACGGATACCGAAGCTTCCGTCGGGGGAGGATAGTTCCAGCGGATTTCGGCGCCCAGCGGCGCGCCGTAGGTAAGGGGCACGGATGAGTCCCGACAATCGACCGCCAATTCCTTGATGGTTTGTACTACGGTAAGGTTGCGATAATTCCAGGAAAATCCCGGGGCCATGGATGTGGCAATATATTCGTTAATTTTTTGGGTGGCGTACACATACGGATCCACCGGAATCCATTGATTCTGTCCGGCATCGTAGTATATGGGCCAGATATAACTTTGCCACTCTTCGGTGAATTCCGCTCCGCCGGGAAGGGGCCGGTAGATTTGGGCGGAACAGAAATAGGTATGTTCCATCTCTTCCACTGCCCGAGCACTTAAAGGTAAAATCACGTGACAACCCGTCCCGGTCAATACTATGACAATTAACAGGAAACCAACTGCCACAATTGATTTACCACCAGACGTTTTTAAGGGATTCAGTTTACAGTACATGATTGACTCCATACTTTATCAATGATTTGTAATTGGTACTATATGTTTTGATAGACGATGTTTTCCTTCTGGTTACAACACTTGCGGTTTGTTATGAGACTCCTTTGATTCAGTGAACTACTTATTCAGTTGTCCGGTCGGTAGAAACTCCGACCTTACCCTAAGGATACCACAGAAAAGAGATTATGGCAAGGGAGTCGTCTGGGGGGTTTGATGCGGAACGGAGCAGCCATCCCCGCCACCGGGGGATGGGCGCATAAAAAAACCGCCGACACGTGTCGGCGGCGGCCAGAAAGGAGCACCAAACATCCAATATGGATAATCGGTCACTGCTGGCCATTCACTTTAGGGGTACCTCCTGGCGGACAAAAACGTCCATCTGAGGCGATAGATGGTCTGCCTGGTGTTTCGAGCGGGGCAAGCGAGCGTGAGATCGGCGGTGAATTATTCCTCTCGGGGCCTCGATTCATTGCGATTCTCTGTTGATATGAGATTGAATAAGCGAATTGATAGCCATTTTGATATGTTCAGGCAATACCGGCCAGACTTGAATGATTTTCGTTAAATCCTTCGGCAGGTTTTTGGCCTGTTTTTCGGGCTTTTTTGCATTAAATGCACCGGATTCTGCACCGCTTGAATTTTGAGGATTCTATAACTTGTTGTCATTACAGTTATTTACGTTATTGGGTTCGAGTCCCCTTGGGGTATTCGTAAACCATTTTCATATATAGACTTACAGACTAGTGGTCCCTTGATTGTCACCAACTTCTATACTTTATCTGATTCACACACGAAATCACTGTCGTTTCCGGCGACACAAAAATCATACGGAATAGATTTCCCCCCTCTGATATATTTTCACGGCGTTATTATAGAGCATATCGACCGCCGTTCGACGAATGCCGTTTGTTGTAATGCCGGCGGAACGACTTATTTCTATCAGCGTGTTCGCCAGAATCTCCCGCGTGAACAATGAGGAGCCTACTGCCATTTCGATGCTGGTCGCGTCGTTGCCCATCGTAATCTTATTTGTCGGAACATATTGTAGCCAGACTAGCATCGCCTGACGAAAAAACTGGGGACTTAAAACCGGCTGCCAGCAGGTGTCGATATACATATTCGGAAAGTACTTAGCCAGAAAACCTGCTTCGTCCAGATAGGGCCAGCAGTGAAGCATCACGATTTTCTGCCTCGGATACCGACGCGCCAAATGCTGCAAAGGCAACGGATTCGAATCCGGCATATTATGTGTCCCGACGTGCACCTGGTGCGGCCAGCCGCGATCGTGCGCACGCTGGCAGCATTCATGTACGACCCAATCCTCGAAAACATGCCTTTCTCCCGAGGTCAGGTCGCCCTGGAATTTTACCTTACTGTCCGAACGGAAAGTAAAATTCAAATCTCGATGATAGGCCTGCAATTGCTTGATGCCTGTATTGCCTTTGCGTTCCGCCAAATTGAAAATCGCATCCAGAAATTCCCGCCAGCTCTTCGCATCAACCGGCTCCACTCCGGCGATCTCCGCCAATCCATCCCGACGAGGACTTTTCGATCTCCACAAATCCAGTAACGGATCGATTCGCATGATCGTATGTGTAAATGCCAATTCCTTTCGCGCTGCTTCCGCACTTTCCTGCCGGACGAAAAATTCCGGATGCACCGGTCGGATCAACTCTTTGAAATTCGCCTTCTGCATCAGTTGCCGATACCAGTCGAAAATCCGACCGTAATTTTCAGCGATGGCCTGGTCCGCTTTCCGAATCGCCGTAGCCGTATCCTCATTGATATCATCATCATAGGCGAAGTGAATCCCCCGGCGGATACATTGATACGTACCGACCAACTGATTCACCCGCAGGACTTCCCGGATTGCCTGCATGACTTTTGCCGGATGTTTCAGTGCCGCCGAATGCAGATCGGATTCGCCCAGTTTACTTTTCATCAGTTGATTTGGATTTATACCCAAGCCTTGCAGGCACCCGCCGAAATAGGGATCTACGAGTAAATCCAGCAGCGTGGTTTTCCGTTGGGGCTTCGCTCCCGCATACACATCCGCCCGAAAGCCTTCCGCAGCGTAACCGATCGAGTTAATACTACCCCAATGCTCATGCGAGCAGAAAATCGGTATCTCGTGGATCCCTAAGTCTTCGGTTCGTTTATCCGTTTCTTGAACGTTAGTCTCTGCCGCATCGCTTGGCGTACTCGGCCAGACCGCCGCACCTGCCGCCAGGCCGCTCGCTAAAAATCCTCGTCGATCCATAACCTGTTCTCCGTATTCTTAGTAAGGTGGGGCCTTGTCCCACGCGGATTTTCTGTTCATAATGATTGTGTAGTTTCGAATGCAGCGAAACCGCTGGATCGCACTATCGTGAGGGTTTCGCCGCTCCTGGTAAAGAGCAGCGCTTCCGTATCGGCAAGAGTTTCTATCAGTTTCATCCCTTTTTCCCGTCCCATCA
>CAZNQT010000120.1:0-10553 GCA_964574885.1 uncultured Pirellulales bacterium | reverse complement strand
GGACGTGGGACATCAGTGTTACGTGCATAAGATCCTGACGGGTCGGGCGGAACAGTTTTCGACGCTGCGGCAGGAGGGAGGGATCAGCGGCTTTCCGAGTCCGGCCGAGAGCGACTACGATCAGCTTTTCGTAGGTCACGCGGGAACGGCGATCGCGACGGCGATCGGACTGGCGCTGGGAGCGCAAAAGAATCGAACGAATGAAAATATCGTAGCGGTGGTGGGCGATGCGAGTATCGTTAACGGATTGTCGTTTGAGGGATTAAATAACACTTCGCTGATTAAACGGCAATTGTTGATAATCCTGAACGATAATTCGATGGCCATCGATGCGACGCAAGGCGCCTTTGCGAATTACCTGTCGAAGCTGCGGTTGTCGCGGTCGTATGAGGACCTGCACCGGCGGACGAAGATGTTGGTGAGCCGTCTGCCTTACGTGGGGGAGGCGCTGCATGAGGGATTGCATCGGTTGAAAAGCGGTTTGAAATCGACGCTATTGAGTCGGCAAATCTTCGAGCAGTTGGGGATCCCGTATTTCGGGCCGATCGACGGGCATGATATCGGGGCGTTGATTCAGTTAATGACGGAATTCAAGAAGGTACATTATCCGGTACTGCTGCACGTGCAGACGGAGAAGGGGCGAGGCTTTCAACCGGCGAAGGACGATCCGTGTACGTTTCACAGTCCGCGACCGTTTAAGGTGGAGGGGGAGAGCGCGAGTTTTCCGGAAGGAGGGACAGCGACGTTTACGGCGGGATTCGCCGGCGCGTTGATGGAGCAGATGGAAGCGGACGACCGGATCGTGGCGTTGACGGCGGCGATGCCGGACGGTACGGGTCTGGCTCAGGTACGACGTCGGTTCGGGGATCGGGTGGTGGACGTGGGGATCGCGGAGAGTGCGGCGGTGGATATCGCAGCGGGGTTGGCCAAGGCGGGCTTGAAGCCGGTGGCGGCAATCTATTCAACGTTTCTGCAGCGCAGTTTCGATATGATCTTTCAAGAGGCAGCCCTGCAGAACCTGCCGATAGTATTCTGTTTGGATCGAGCGGGCCTAGTAGGCGGCGACGGGGCGGTGCATCATGGGTTTTGCGATATAGCGCTGCTGCGGACGCTGCCGAATATGATTCTGATGGCGCCGATGGACGAGTCGGAGTTGAGAGCGGCGCTGCGTTTTGCTCTGATTTGCGAACGACCCTGTGCAATCCGCTATCCGCGGGATACGATGCCGATTGTTGCGCGAGATTCGGATTCAACATGTCCGGAATATCAGTTGGGCAAGGCACGACGGTTACGAACCGGTCATGAAGCTGCGATACTGGCATATGGCAGCGTAGCGTATCAAGCCCTGGAAGCGACAGAGACGCTGCAGGCGGAGCGGCTGGACGTGGGGGTCTATAGCGCCCGGTTTGCGAAGCCTCTGGATCGGGAGTTATTAGCGGAATTATTGGCAGCCGATATTCCAATCGTGACGGTAGAGGATCATGCGTTGGCGGGCGGATACGGATCGGCGGTGCTGGAGGCGGCGCAGGAGGTGGGGCCGGCGGGTCGTCGGATATGTCGGTTGGGGATTCCGGATCGATTTATTTCACATAAGAGCCGAGCCGAGCAATTGGCGGAGGTAGGGATTGATGCGGCGGGGATCGCGGAGGCGGTGCGAACGCTATTGGTGAAAACGGAAGCCGCAGAGGAACGCCGATTGACGCTGGAAGAGAAACCGCGAAGGGTACGAAGAGAAGTAAAAAGTTAAAAAAGAATTCAGAATCCAGAAGTAAAATAGAACACGGAAAACGCGGATGGGACGGATGGGCACGGATTAAAATAAATGCTATACGCGGTAAGCCATTGGCTAATAGCAAGAGGTTTCTGGTTTCGAGTTACAGTTCCGGACCCGTCGATAAATCGGCAGGTCATTATAAAAACGACCCTAAAGGTCGATTATTATCCCTAGTCGGCGGCGGGGCTAATTTGTTGGTGAAATCCAGGGATCTGAGTAATCACCACGTACAAACGGGCAATGCCCGTGATAGAAATAATTTGTCCGTGCCACCAGTCAAAATTTCTTGTCATCGGGCCATGGGGCGGGTTAAATAGGTAGAATCAACGGATGAGGGCTTACACATGCCTAAGCTTCGCGTAGGCATGCCACCCATAATCGCAGGAGAATTTGATGTCGGAGAGGATTACCATTATCGGGGACGGGGCGATGGGGACGGTGTGTGCGATACTGCTGTCGCGGAAGGGGTATGAGGTGGTTTTATGGGGTTATAAGGCGGAGCAGATCGAGGAACTGGAGCGGTATCGAGAGAATCGTCGGTTTCTGCCGGGTGCGAAACTGCCGGCGGCAGTACAGTTGACGGCGGAGGATGCGACGTGTTTTGCAGGTGCCAGGCTGGTGATCTCGGCGGTGCCGTGTAAGTATCTGCGCGACGTGTGGGGTCGGCTGTTGGAGTATGTACCGAAGGGGCTGCCGGTGGTGTCGGTGGCGAAGGGGATTGAAAACGAGACGCTATTGCGGCCCACGCAGGTGATTCAGGTAGTAACGGGATCACGGCCCCTGGCGGCGCTGTCGGGCCCTAACATTGCGGAGGAACTGGTGCGGGCGCTGCCGGCGACCTCGACAGTGGCGAGCGAGGATACGTCGTTTGCCCGAGGGGTGCAGAAGGTATTCAGTACGAACTGGTTTCGGATCTATACGAATTCGGATCTGGTGGGAGTGGAACTGGCCGGCGCGATGAAGAACGTGATCGCGATAGCGGCGGGGATTATCGACGGGCTGCAAATCGGGGATAATGCCAAGGCGGCGCTGCTGACGCGGGGGCTGGTGGAGATTTCGCGGTTGGGCGTGGCGCTGGGAGCGCAGCAGGAGACGTTCGCGGGATTGAGCGGGATGGGGGATCTGATCACGACGTGTATCAGTCCGAAGGGTCGGAACCGGACATTCGGACAAATGATCGGGCAGGGAAGAACGGTTCAGGAAGCGGGGGACGCGATTCCGGGCGAGGTGGAGGGAGTGAATACCTGTCGTAGCGTGGTGAAACTGGCTGAGCCGTATAAAACAGAGATGCCGATCACCCAGGCAGTCTATGAGGTGCTGTTCGAGGACAAACCGGTGCAGCAGGCGATCGGGGAATTGATGACGCGGGAGTTGAAGGCGGAAAATGTAGATTAAAGCGTTCAATGTTCCAGGTTTCAAGTTTCAGGTTGGGAAAAGTCCACAGTCTTCAGTCCACAGTTTACAGTTAAGCGACATTTTTCTTTGACTGACAAGGGTTTAGGGCTAAGATGGTTGGATTATGGATGCGGAAGAAGTCAAAGAGATCAGTGAATACGAGCAGGCGCGACGGGAGAAGTCGGGGAAATTGTCGGAGTTGGGCGTGGATCCGTACGGGGGGCGGTACGACGGGACGGAACGGCTGACGGCGATTCGGGAGAAATACGACGCGGAGAATGAGGAACAGGTAGTACGCGGAGCGGGGCGAATCGTGCTGCATCGGGATATCGGCAAGCTGATCTTTCTGACGATTCGGGACTGGACGGGTACGATTCAGGTCGGGCTGAGTAAGAAGCTGCTGGGGGAAAGCTGGGAGGCGGCGAAGCTGCTGGACCTGGGCGATATCATCGGGGCGGAGGGGATGCTGGGCAAGACCAAGACGGGGGAGATTACGATCTGGGCGCAGCAGGTGAAGATGTTGTGTAAGGCGGTGACGCCGCCGCCGGGTAAGTGGCACGGTCTGCAGGACGTGGAGATGCGGTATCGACAACGGTACGTGGATCTGTTCAGCAATCCGGAAGTGATGGCGACGTTCAAAGACCGGGTGGCGATCATCGAAACGACGCGGGATTATCTGAGGGGCCAGGGGTTTATGGAGGTGGAGACGCCAATGATGCACCCGATCGCAGGTGGCGCGGCGGCACGGCCTTTCATTACGCATCACAATACGCTCGATATGGATTTGTATCTGCGTATCGCGCCGGAGTTATATTTGAAACGGCTGCTGGTCGGGGGAATGGAACGGGTATTCGAGATCAACCGGAACTTCCGCAACGAGGGGATCAGTACACAGCATAATCCGGAATTCACGATGTGCGAGCTATACCAAGCGTATGCGGATTACCACGTGATGATGGACCTGATCGAGGAGTTGGTCGGGCAGTTGGTCGAGCAGCGGTCGGCGGATATGCAGTTGGAGTTTGCAGGGCGGACGATCGATTACCGACGACCCTGGGCACGAAAGACGTATGCGGACTTGTTCGCCGAACACGCGGGGTGTTCGCTGCACGATATCGAGTCGGTACGGGCCAAGGCGCGTCAGTTGGAGATCGACGAACGTCAGATGGACGACACCGTGGCGGTGAACGAGGTGTTCGAGGCATGCGTCGAGGATAAGCTGGTGAATCCGACGATGGTGAAGGATTATCCGGCGGCGTTGTGCCCGCTGACGCGGCGGAAGGCAGAGGAGCCGGAGATCGCGGAACGGTTCGAACTCTTTATCGCCGGCATGGAGATCGCGAACGCCTATACGGAATTGAACGATCCGGATATTCAGGAAGCGAATCTGCGGCAGCAGTTGCGGGGACAGGATGAGTCGATGGCGGTAATGGATGAAGATTTCATCCAAGCATTGAAGCACGGGATGCCGCCGGCGGGAGGAATGGGATTCGGGATCGACCGGCTGGTGATGCTGCTGACGAATTCGGCGTCGATTCGGGATGTGATCTTGTTTCCGTTGTTGAGGCCGGTAGCTATACGTAAAGAATAGAAACCACAGATTTCATAGATTACACGGATTTAATAAAGCTAAATCAGAATTTACTCCCTTTTATTTTCGACAGGTTATAACCTGGGGCCGATTCTTGTGCATAAGTTGTTTTTATGTTTACGGTATTTGCGAAAGCGTCGGATCGCGTTTTTCGGGATCGCGGCGGTGGCGTTGTGCGTGGCGCTGCTGATCGTGACGACGAGTTTGTTCAGCGGCTTCATCGATTCGTATCTGACGCAAGCGAATCGGATTCTGGGTGAGATTGTTTTAATGCCGTCCGCAGAGATTGCGGATTACGATGCACTGGTCGAGCATCTGGAGAGCTACCCGGAAGTGGAACATGCCCAGGCGGTGCTGCGAACGGGTGCGTTGTTGTATCTGGCCAAGGGGGACGTGCGTGCGGTAGAACTGGTAGGGATCAATCTGGCACAAAACTGTAAGGAGGAGTATTTTCGTAAGGGATTATTGATCCAGAGTGAGAAGGAGAATCCCAATTTCGCTGTGCCCGAGGAGGCCTTGGCAACGGCACGGGAATATCTGGAGAAGAAATATCGACGAGCGCTGCGTGCGAACGAACTGCCGGTGGGAGCGGTGCTGGGGATCGGGATTGTGGCCGAACCCGACGAGCTGACAGACGAATATGACCGGGAAACGATCCGGGCCGAGATACGCGGCCAGACGCGACCGATGGTGATCACAACGGGCAAGGTCGGCAGCGATGAGGAGGAGACGTCAGCCGAGAAAGTGACCCGGACCTGCTGGTGCGTGGACGTGATTCAGACGGGGATGCACGATGCGGATACGCGGTACGTGTATCTGCCTTTGGATTTCGTGAAAGAGATCATCGGCACGAAGGGCGAAGACGGTCGGTTCCGCTGTCGGGGGCAGGTGCAGATAACCACCCGCCAGGACCTTGACGCGAAGCAGGTGAAATCCTGGTTATTAACGAAGGACGATATTCTACATCCGATCCGTTGGGTAGCTACATTGCAGCGGTCCGAAGATCCGTTTACCCAATACTTACGAAGCGAATTGAGTGAGAATACTCTGCGCAGTATAAAAGATTATGAAGAAGAGAGTCCCGTTTCGAATGAACTTATGGAGTCTCTGATAGCCGATCTGAATCGCATACTGCAAGAGGATAAGATCTATGATACCGATGTAATAGATTCTCTATATTTGTCGGCGGAGGCGAATAAGTTGATTGACCAATATAAAACCCGGGGATTTTGGGGCCGCCTTCGACATTCGGTATTCGGGGATTATCAGGATATCAATCGAATCCTATTAGAGGACGCTTACCCCCTGGAGATCAAACGGAAATTGGCCCTGCGGCGCATTCAACAAGCCTGGTGGGATTATGCCCGGGCTCATTGGGAGGATCGAATTCCCTATGCCGGGATTTTTGTCTCGACGGAGAACCCCGGGGTGCAGGCGTTTACGGGAGAGATTCGCAAGCAGCGGATGATCATCGTGTCGATCCTGGGCCTGATCGGTCTGGTAGCGGCGCTGTTGATTTTTGTGATCCTGTTTATGATCGTGCTGCAGAAGCGGCGGGATATCGGAGTGCTGCGGTCGCTGGGCTCGTCGCGAAGAGACGTGGCGCAGGTGTTTGTTGGGTTCGGGGCGGGGATCGGCGTGATCGGATCGGGTCTCGGGCTGGCGCTGGGGATTTGGGCGACGAAGAATATCAGTTTGATCGAGGCGCTTTTGGTAAAATTGTTTGGCTTCAAGTACTGGAAGAGCGGCGTGTATTTTTTCAGTGAGATACCGAACACGGTGGACCAAAACTGGGCGGTGATTATTGTGATCGGTGGAATCGTGACGGCGATTCTGGGCGCATTAGTTCCGGCGTTGCGGGCGTCGCGTATCCAGCCGGTGGAAGCACTACGGTATGAATAAATAGCAGAGAAGAAATGGATAGCGGATAATGAATAATGGTTAGTAGATCACAGAATTTACAAAATAAATACCTAGCATGCCTACGCACAGCTTAGGCATGCCACCCACCACGAATTAACACGAATATACGCGAATAAAATACATGTATAAGTTGCTTTTAATTTGGCGGTATTTTTTAACGAAGCGGATGGTGCTGGTAGCGTCGGCGGCGGTGGCGTTGCTGGTGATGCTGGTGGTGGTAGTGCTGAGCGTGATGTCGGGTTTGCTGGCGCAAACGCGAGAACGGAATCATAGCTGGTCGGGGGATATCGTTGTGCAGCGGGATTCGTTGGTGGGCTTCGGGTATTACGAAGAATTTATTGCCGAGCTTGCAAAGCAGGATGAGATCGCCGGAGCGACGCCCATTCTACGGACGTTCGGATTACTGGGGCCGGGGAATGACGGGGTAGAGATCATCGGGGTGCGATTGAGAGAATTTTGCGAGGTAACAGGTTTCGGCAAGACGCTGCACGATCCGATCGATCCAAGCCCTACTTTTAAAGTACCGGCAGATAATTTTCGGAGGACTCAGAAGTTGACCGGTGAACAACGGAAGCGAGGATGTATAGCGGGTGTTCTACTGATGGCGCAGCGTTATACAGGAAGCTGGAGTAAGAGCAAGCTCAATATCATGCGGGAGCAGGGATTGGCATCGGGCGACTGGTCGCTGACGGTGTTCGGATTGACGCGACAGGGGACCCTGGCAGGAAGCGGACTGGGGGATCAGCAGACGTTTCAGTACATGAACGATTCGGACAGCGGACTGGTCGATGTCGATATGTACGCAGTGTACGTGGATTTCGACGTTTTGCAGAAGCTGTGCTCAATGGACGGGATGGCTGACGGGCTGAAACGGGCAAACGAAATTCGCATTCGGTTGAAAGAAGGCGTTAAACTGCAACAGGGTCGGCAAGCGGTGGCGAATCTTTGGCGACAATTCGTCCAGGCGAAAGAAGGTGATCTGGGTGCGAATCTGCTTAAGGACGTGAAGGTACAGACGTGGAAGGAGTATCGTCGCAATCAGATCGCGCCGGCGGAGCGGGAAAAGACGCTGATGATCGTGGTGTTCAGTATGATTGGGGTGGTGGCGGTATTTATCATATTTGCTTTGTTTTACATGGTGGTGACGGAGAAGATCAAGGATCTGGGGGTTCTCAAGAGCGTGGGCGGCAGCAGTTGGGGCGTGGGGCAGATATTTTTAGGATATGGGGCGCTGGTGGGATTGGTGGGGGCGATTGTGGGATCAATTCTGGGCTGTTTGATCGTCTGGAACAGTAATGAGATCGAGCAGGCACTGGGACTGGAAATTTTTGATCCGGATATGTACACGATTGATCGGATCCCGGACATGGTGGATACTAACCAGGCTTTGATGATAGGACTGGTGGCGATACTCGCTTCGGTGGCAGGCGCGGCGCTGCCGGCCTGGCGGGCGGGGAAATTAGAGGTGGTGGAAGCGCTACGGATAGAGTAAATGAGTAGATGCGTAAAAGAGTAAATGGGTGAATGAGTGAATGAGTAGAAGAGTAGATGAGTGATAACAGTATTATTATAGAGGCGCGGAATCTTCATAAGAGCTACCCGATGGGCCGGTCTCGTCAGTACGTGCTGCGAGGAGTACAGTTGCGGGTAGCGCGAGGAGAATTCGTAGCGATCATGGGGGCGAGCGGCAGCGGCAAGAGTACGTTTCTCCATATCCTGGGCATACTGGATCGGCCGGATAAAGGCAAGGTACTGTTCGAGGGACAGGAGGTATTTTCCCAGAGCAAACGGATTCAGGACCAGATGCGGAGTCGGGATATCGGATTTGTATTTCAGTTTTATCACCTGTTACCCGAATTAAACGTAGAGGAAAATATCCTTCTGCCCTTGATGGTGGATTCCTCGGTGCTGGGCTGGCCAAGTCGTAAGCAATCGGCGAAAAAACGAGTGAAAGAATTGTTAACGCTACTGGGACTGGAGAATCAGACTCAACAAAAGCCGGCGACATTGTCCGGCGGGGAACGACAGCGGGTGGCCCTGGCGCGGGCCCTGGTGGAGAATCCGAAACTTTTATTGGCGGATGAACCGACAGGAAACCTTGACTCTCAGGCAGGAAAGGTTATTTTAGAGCACTTGAAACGTCTGAACCAGGAAGGACAGACCATTATCATGGTGACGCATGATGCGAATGTGGCCCGCTTGGCGGATCGGACGGTAAAGCTCCAGGACGGAAAAATCTCATAGAGGGGATTAAAGCTTGAAGGAATAAGCTATGGAAAGACGGAGGTAGAATTTTGGGGACAGTTATGGTAAAATGGGATATATGGTACTTTAGAGAAGGTTTATTATGGGTATGAAGATCTGGCTCAATGACAAACTGGTGGATGAATCCGAGGCGAAGGTCTCGGTTTTCGACCATGGTCTTCTTTATGGCGACGGCGTCTTCGAAGGGATCCGGGTTTATAACGGCATGGTATTTGAGTTAGAGGCACATATCGAAAGGCTGTATCATTCGGCGCATTCGATACGGCTGAAGATGCCACAGGACTCGGAAACTCTGATGCAAAACGTTCGTACGACGGTACAAGCCAACAATATCTCCGACGGGTACGTTCGCCTGATCGTGACTCGTGGAGTGGGTACCCTGGGACTGAATCCCTTAACCTGTAAGGAGCCTCAAATTATCATCATTGCGGCGACCATTCAGTTGTACCCGCAGGAGCTATACGAGACCGGCCTGAAGGTGATCAGCGCCAACACCATGCGGAATCATCCACTGGCGGTCAGTCCCCAGATTAAAAGCCTGAATTACCTGAATAATATATTGGCGAAGTTAGAAGCGCTAGACCGGAATATGCTCGAAGCGATTATGTACAACCACATGGGATTTGTGGCTGAGGGGACGGGCGATAATGTATTTGCGGTGAAAGACGGCCTAATCTTCACTCCCCCTCACAGCGCCGGTGCACTGACGGGGATTACCCAGAAGGTGGTAATTCAGTTGGCACGGGAAAGCGGGTATGAGGTGATTGAAAAGAACCTGACCCGCTATGATCTCTATGAAGCGGACGAGATTTTCCTAACGGGTACGGCGGCGGAGGTGATCGGGGTGGTGGATCTGGATGGCCGCCCGATCGGGACCGGTCGGCCAGGACCGATTACCCGCGAACTGCTGGAAAAATTCGAGGCGTTTGTTCGAAGTCAATAGACTCATAATCAACGGGAAACCGTCTTAACTTGTAACTAACTGTTGCGGAAAGCAAGATCGGCGAGCGGATAAGTGAAATCATACGACTCAGCCGCCGTTGGCTGAGGATTCGTAGCCAGCGCACACCCGAGGACGGGCGTGCCACCTATTTTCCTTATGCAATTATTGAAAGTATATGATTTTATTGCACAGGAGCTCGAAGGGGTCCGGGAGATCTTCGAGCGGGAGCTTCTCTGCGACGTACCCGCGATCGGGGATATGATCGATCAGGTGGGTAAGTTCCGGGGCAAGATGCTACGGCCGGCACTGGTGCTGCTGACGGGAAAGGCCTGCGGGAAGGTGAACTCGGCACACCGAATCATCGCCGCGGTAACGGAGATGGTGCACATGGCGACGCTGATCCACGACGACGTGCTGGATGAAGCGGAGCTGCG
Organism: uncultured Pirellulales bacterium; assembly: GCA_964574885.1. Classification (GTDB taxonomy): domain Bacteria; phylum Planctomycetota; class Phycisphaerae; order Sedimentisphaerales; family SM23-30; genus JAFGFX01. The sequence continues at coordinate 228 of CAZNQT010000120.1, read as the reverse complement.
CCGGCGCGGTCGAACGATCAATGCGCTGCACGGCAACGAGGCGGCGGTAATCCTGGGAGATATGTTTATCAGTCATGCCTTTCATCTGTGCAGCAGTCTGGATTCACAATTGGCTTCGCGGCTGATCGCAGCGACGACCAATACGGTCTGCGAAGGCGAGTTGATGCAATTATACTATCGTGGTTTTTACGAACTGACGGAAGAAAAGTACCTGGAAATCATATCCCG
>CAZNQT010000119.1:0-10558 GCA_964574885.1 uncultured Pirellulales bacterium | reverse complement strand
CCGGCCGCTGCGGTCGAGGTCCTGTTTTTCTAATGATTCTTTGGCTTTCACAGAGGAAAAATTATCCCGATCCTCAGATCCGAACGGCGCACTCAGGGGGGTTACCCTGTCCATGGTCCGCTTATCGGAAAGATCACGGTCGGTATTCATCGCGACGGTAAGCGGCGGTTCGTCTTTGTCAGGTTTTTCCGGTTCCGGCGGTTTTACCGCAACTTCCTTCTTTTCCTGCTGATCTCTTTTCACTATAGGCTCACCGATTTCCGGTTGATTTTTGGTGGAGGAAGTGGAATTATCCGCCAAGGGATTGGCTAAGACAAAGAGGAAGACGATCACAGCAGCGGCGGCCACGGAAGTCCAGCGAACCGCCTGCAGCCAGAAGCGACGCTTGGGACGAGTGAAATGTCGTCGGGTCTGTGCCAATACGTTTCGATCCACCGAGAGAGACGCCGGTTCAGCCGGCGTATATAAGGCATTCAGATCGTCTATCAGCTTGGGGGGGACCTGAATATCTTCCATTTCGTTGTGTGAATTTTCAGCCATCATAAATTATCACTCCTGAAGGTTAAGCAAAGAAGAGGGCGGGGAAGTTTCGGAAAATTTGAGATTTATAAGTGAATTATTAACAATTACTTACAGGCAACACGCCTCTTTATTCTTATTAGATAGGGATACAATATCCCTGTTCATGAAACCTCGAGCACGCCACCCGATATATTATTTCACGGGTTGGCTGTTGAGGTAGCCGAACTGATTATAGACGACGTCCTGGAACATACGGATCCGAGAAGCGAGAAAATCATCGTGGAGTTTATCGAGCATTTCCGCCGAATAGGGTTTGCCCTCAGGGTGTTCGGGGGTGTAGTGTACGAGGGTTTTATCGATGTAGCCAAGGGGACCGTCTTTGTACACCTTGGGATGAAAACGACCGCCGGCGGTCCACCAGATCAATCCCACCCAGGGGCCCGCTTTACAGTTGTCGAAGTAGGCGTCCATAGTCTCAATGGGCGTGGTGTATGTTTGTTTGGGAATATTACTCGACAGGCCGATGTAGATCATCATCGCCTTATCCGCCTGGGCAAAACGGATCGCGTTCATCAAGGCGTGCGTATCGCTCCAGCATTCGGGAGTCCAGGTATTGGGATCGTCGGCTTTTTTACACACTCTGGTTTTAACGCCTTCGGGGAAAAACTGCGTACGAATGCGGTGCCATTCCCGAACGCGATCCATTACTTTCTGTTTATTCTCGGGTAGGACGGGATCGTAAGGAATCTTCAACCAGTAGTAATCGTAGGTATCGACGCCGATGAATTCCGTATTCGTGGGGAGTTTATAGCGATCGTGGGCCAGATCCTCCGGCCCGGACGCCCAACAGCTCCCAAAGTTCCAGGCCCCCCAGGCGACCATATTGTACCAGGCCTTGATATGTTGAAATGGCTGTTCGCCGTTGGGCATTTTGCGGTTCTGGACTTGCTCGCGAAAGGTGTGATAGATGGTCGCCAGACCTTCGGTTTTAAGGGTACAGAAGTATTCATCGCCGGCTTTGACCATCAGGATATTATTGATAAGTTGTCGGCCGGTCGCTTTGTCTCCTTCGGGATTCGTAAGGATCTGATCGCGTTGATTCCAGAGCGTTAGCAGGATATCGAGAATTTTATCGAAGGGCGGTTGTGGATCGCCGGGTTTCCAGTAATCGCGGATGATAAAAAGTTGACGATGCTGATAAGCGCGAATCATCAGGTTGATGAGTTCGTCACGGAAATAAAGCCGACGGGCGTAAAACATGATACAGGTGGACCATTGGCTCGCCAGGTCGATGCGCCGGACGTTCTCGTCGTGATAAATTTCCAGCGGTTTATCATCGTCCCAGGCGAACAATTCATACTCGCAAAGGTACGGCAGAATGCCCTGCGCTTCTTCGAGCGTCCAGTACTTATTCGGCACATAGGAATAGGTCGCCACCCCCTCGCCCTGCACGTATCCCGGCGGCAAAGATCTACCCCTCAGCGACCAATCGGCACAACCGGACAGGAAGAATCCCAGGATAAGGAACAGGGATACAACCATTATTAGTTTGATCATTTTTAGTGTTTCCATGGCTGGATGTTTCCGTATATAATCACTACGTTGGAGTTTGGATGTACATTAGTATCTATTTTACGAGATGAGCTTATGGAATCAATGAAAGAATTCAGGATGGATCGGCGGCAGTTTGTACGAGGGAGTCTGGGCGCTATGGCACTGGGGGCGCTCGGGCAGCGATCGGAATGCCAAACTCCGTCGCCAAAGCCCGCGAAATCTTCCGACGTGAGTTGCTGGACCTTTTTATCCGATACCCATATTCCTGCGGTAGATAACCGAGCGACGCCGCCCAAAGGTCATTTTTACTACGATCCGCACGGGAATCTGCGGTCTGCAGTAAAACAGATTAAACCACTTGATGTGGACGGCGTGATGATTTGCGGGGACCTGGCGCGGCTGGAGGGACATCGGGAGGATTATCAAAGTCTTAAACCGCTGTTGGCGCCTTTGGCATCGCTGCCGTTTCTGCCATCGATGGGAAATCACGATGACCGCGGAAATTTCACCCAGGTTTTCGGCGGCTCGAAGTATCAACAAAAAGTGTCCGGAAAATATGTGACGATTTTCGAAACGCCGACGGTGCGTTTAGTGGCGCTGGATTCACAATTAGTCGTGAATAAAGCGTTCGGCTTGCTGGGCAAGGCTCAGCGGGATTGGCTCTCGGGGTATTTAAAACAATGTGACAACCGACCGACGATCCTCTGCGAGCATCACACCCTGGGCGACGGCGATGGCGATTTACTGGATGCGCCGCGTTTGTTTGATCTGATTCGGCCCCATCCTAAGGTGAAAGCCATCGTGTACGGCCACTCTCACGTGTTTGGTTTTTCCCAGCGAGAAGGGATTCATTTAATTAATCTGCCGGCGCTGGGCTACAGCTTCAAACAGGTCCAGCCGGTCGGCTGGGTGCAAGCCCGGTTCCATCCGCTGGGCGGAGAGTTCACCTTACACGTCATGAACGGCCCCAAAGAAAAAGACGGTCACAGTACCCGTTTGAAATGGAGAGCCTGATTCCTGAGTTATCGGCCCCAAAAAATACCGAAAAATCATCTTGACATAGCCAGCCATTCCCTTTAGAATATAGTTTCCTTCATGGTTTATGAGAGAGATTTTTTTCGCAATAAATTGGACTTGGCCGGTTGCGCGCTGCCAACCGGTAAAGTTTGTGTACAAGGTAGGGTGTGCATCGCACACCAAGATTACTCTAAGAGAGAAGGAGAGAAACATGTATAATCTCAAACTATGGGCCGCAGGCATATTCCTTTGTTTTGCACTGGGTACCTGTCTGAATGCTACCGTCATCAACGTCGATCTGGAAGGCTTGGAATCCAATACCGACACGCATGTGGGCTCGGACGGGATCTGGAGCACCGGTGGGACGGTTTGGACCAGTGTGTATGCCCAGGGATATTTGATATACAGTCAGACCATGGATCCTAGTTATTATTATGAGGACAGTCCGGACGAATTTGGCAATTCCACCCCTGTCGATATGTATACGAGCTCAAATTCCTACGGCGTTGATGAACCTATGCCCAATAACCTGCAGGATTCCGGACTTTCTTCCGAGTTTTTGTACATTGTGGACCTCCTCCCGAATCAAACCTACGACCTCGCCGTGTACTTGGGCACCAATGCGTATTTTCATGTCAACGATCTGAACGGCAGTCATTCCAGCGGGGATATCGTACTTGGCAATACGCCCACCGGCATATTACCGGGAACTCAGAATGTTGACTATATCGTTTTCCATGATTTAGAACCATTCGACACCGGCGACGGTATCTACGGCATTTATTTTGATACGTTTGACGGTCAAATCACCGGCATGCAAATCAAAGGCGTAGTGCCCGAACCGGCCTCGCTCTCTCTGCTTCTGCTCGGTTCGCTGACGGCCATCCGTAAGCGTAGAGCATTTCGGTAATTTACCTTCGTCTCTATTTTCGCAGGAACCGTTTCGCCCCCGGCCCCGTGCCGGGGGTTTTTTTACACTATCCAGTAGTCACTCATCACTTCTTTCCTATCCGCTATACGCTATACGCTACCCGCTAAATTCTCTTGCCGTAAGCTATAAAACGTAAATTATATGTTCTGTGGACTGAAGACTGTGGACTTATCTTCTCCCTGACCCCCCGAACCCAATTGAACCATTGCGGCCTCGATCTTATTCCAGGAAATATTTCTTCATGCGCGGATCGTCTTGGAGACTTTGCAGGGCGCGGTAGAGCCGCGATTTGATCGTACCGGCAGGCAACTCGAGCGCCTGGGCGATTTCATCGAGAGTAAGGTCATCCACAAAACGCATTAAAATCACTTCCCGCTGGTTGTCGGTCAGATGAGCAAGGGCTTCGGCCAATTCGGCCCGAGCGGCATCCGGCGTGGGGACCGGTTCGGGAGCGGCGGCTTCGGGCAACTCTTCTTTAGTGTCGAATCGTCGGCCTTTCTCCTTCGCCGCCAGCGACAGGTGCTTGACCACCGGATACAGAAACGTCGTCATCGCCGCCGTCAACTCGAAGCCGGGGAATTTACGCAACAGATAGGTAAAGGTCTCCTGCAGAACGTCCTGGGCGTCGGCGGCATTGCCGGTGAAACGCCACGCCAGCTTGAACACCCACTCGCGATGGCGGAAATACAGTTTCTCAAAGGCGTCGGCTTGCCCTTGATTGGCAGCAGCTACCAGGGCTACGTCCTGCGGATCTATCGGCATCGGCGGGGTCCGTGCTAGTTAACAAAGTGGCAGCTACTGAGCGAAGCGATGTGGATGGCGATTACCCACAACTCACAACCCTCAACTATCCACTATATTACTATATGGCATTGGGTTCCGGTAATATTCTATCCGACTCGGATTCTAGCATAAGATCTACCGGACTGTCCAGGGAATTGGGATCCGCTGCTTGGGAATTCGTATCCGGAAGATGAAATTCGTCGGAGCGGATGGTAATACGCACGGCTACCAAAGAAAGCGATGTATCCTCCATCTCTCCGGCAGGACCACCGTCTTGCATAGGGATCTGATTATTCGTATCGATGGCATTTTGTTCGGGGAGAGTTTGCTCGGTGCCGTTTGTTCCGTCAATGGCCGACGACGGCATGGAGGGAATCACCTCATTCGGACCCAGGATACGCAAATCCGGCGAATAGGGTTCACGCGGTGCCTGGAGATCCGGATACTGCCGGAGAATATCTTCTTTATCCTTATCCGCCACAATCAGATCGATTTGATGGACGGAAAGCGAGGACTTGAACGATCGGAAGATCTCTTCCATATGATCTGTCGAACACATAAACGCGAATTCCGTGATATCGGGAGATATCACTTTACGTACGACATTTTCGGTCCCGAATCGTTCGAGCAGCGTATTTAACTGTTCCGTTTCAATCTCCTGCGCGAATGAATCGACCACGACATGCATCTGACTGTAGTCCGGGATTTTCAAGGGATCAATGATGGGAGTATCAGGCGGGATGGACTTGTTTTTCACGTAGTCCGGTTTTTCGATGTCTATCATCGGCTGGTTCGGCGATTTGGACAGAACGCTATAAACGATAGTTGCCACGGCGCCGGCGAGGACGAGAATCGCCGCCGCTGCTGCAAATCGGCGGAAACGCAGATGCGTTCGACCGGCCGCCTCCTCCGGGGTATCGCTTATGCCCAGCAGGGCATCTCGCTCCAACTGCTGCATGACCTCATCCGCCAGATCCGCCGGGGCAGAACTGTGCGGCAGGGAATGCACCATCTGCGCAACCTGTCGGAGTTCTTCGAGTAACGCACGAGCTTCGGGATCCTCCACCAGACGCACCTCGACCTGCGTCCTCTCTGTCGGAGATAACTGACCGTCCAGATACCCACTCAGTATCGCAGCCAGATCCTCATCGTAGGATTGTGTTTCGTCGCTCATCAGCCTTTACCCTCGCCATCCCTGTCGTCTAATAATTGTTCTCGCAGCGCCATCCGGGCGCGAAACAAACGGCTTTTCACCGTTCCCGACGGAACCTCGAGAATCTGGGCTATCTGGGCATAATCCAGTTCCTCGATATCCCGCAACACGACGACCGCACGCGCCTCCGGCGCCAACTGTTGCAGGGCATCCAGCACGCGGCGGTGCTCTTCGCTGAGCTGCGCCTGCCGCATTGGCTGTAGGCCCCGGGAATCCGCCATCTCCACGAGCCCGTCGGCTTGTCGGCCGCCTTTCTCCTGCGATGTCTGAAACACCGAAAACGATACCGGCTGTTGTTTACGACGATAGTTAATACACAGATTGAAGCCGATCCGAAACAGCCAGGTATAAAATCCGGCCTGACCTCGAAAACTCTTCAGGCCCTTCAGGGCCCGCACAAACGCCTCCTGCGTCAACTCCTGAGCGTCGTCAACATTGTACACCATCCGCACGACGGCATTGAACAGACGGTCCTGGTACTTCTCCACCAGCGACCCGAACGCCGTCATATCGCCGCTGCGACATCGGCTGATCTGCAGCTCCTCCGTCTGCTCCGCCGGGCTCTCTTGCGCTTCCATCTGATTCCTTTGACGCATAACTCCTTGTCCGGTTCCCTCCAAAATTCCATCTCGGGTGATTTTCATGTCCGATAACCCCTTATCAATACTCATCTTGCCATATCTTGCGCCCTAAGTCAATGACGATAAAATCCTCTCGTTTGGATTGACCGTTTCCGGTCAACGCGGTACACTACGGCTATGAGCAAGCAATCACACGAAATCTACGAAAATCCGTTGGTTTCCCGGTACGCCTCGCCGCAAATGCTGAAGGTGTTTTCACCTCAGTTCAAGTTCGGCTGGTGGCGCCGACTCTGGTTGGCGCTGGCGGAGAGCCAGGAAGAACTAAAATTACAAAACAAACCCATTTCGCTGGCCCAGATGCGTAAACACCTGGACGATATAGACTTCCAGCGGGCGGCGCGGTATGAGAAGAAGTTCCGGCACGACGTTATGGCCCATGTCTATACGTTCGGGGACGCAGCGCCGGCGGCTCGGGGGATCATCCACCTGGGTGCGACCAGCGCCTTCGTAGGCGACAATACCGATCTGATCCAGATACGCGAGGGTCTGCACGTGGTGCGGTCGCGGCTGCTGCGGGTGATCGCTCTGCTGGGTCGATTCGCCCGGCGATATCGCAAGCTGCCAACGCTGGGTTATACGCACTTTCAACCGGCGCAACTGACGACGGTGGGGAAACGAGCGACGCTGTGGTGCTATGATTTTGTTACGGATCTGGAAGAAGTCCAACATCGGCTGGAAACGCTTTGCTTCCGCAGCGTCAAGGGTACGACGGGAACGCAGGCATCGTTTCTGGAACTGTTCGGCGGGGATCATAGTAAGGTCAGGCGGCTGGAGAAGATGGTCGCCAAGAAGGCGGGCTTTGCGAAGATCGCGCCGGTGAGCGGGCAGACGTATAATCGCAAGATCGACGCGAACGTTCTGGCGACGCTATCGGGGATCGCGCAGTCGGCGCACAAGTTCTGCAATGACCTTCGGCTGCTGGCGCATTTGAAGCAGATGGAAGAACCGTTCGAGAAGTCGCAGATCGGTTCATCGGCAATGGCGTACAAACGCAATCCGATGCGAAGCGAACGGGTAACCTCGCTGTCGCGATATGTGATTAGTTTAGCGTCCTCGCCGGCGATGACGGCGGCGGAGCAGTGGTTCGAGCGAACGCTGGATGATTCGGCGAATAAGCGGTTGGCGATACCGGAAGCGTTTCTGGCCATCGATTCGATCCTGATTATATTAGCGAATGTCATGAATGGATTGGTAGTGTATCCAAAGGTGATCGCCGCCGCGGTGGAGGCGGAACTGCCTTTCATGGCGTCGGAAAATATTCTAATGGCGGCGGTGCAGGCCGGCGGGGATCGACAGGAACTGCACGAGAAGATTCGGGTCCACAGTCAGGAGGCGGCCGCCCAGGTGAAACTAAAAGGCAAACCGAATGATTTGATCGAGCGATTACAGAACGATCCGGCATTCGCGAAGGTGGACCTGAAGAGCGTTTTGCAAGCGGAGAAATACATCGGTCGGGCGCCGCTGCAGGTGGAGGAATTTCTGCGGGAAGTGGTCGCCCCGATCAAGCGCAAGCTCGGTAAATATGCGAAAGTCAAGGACGTGGAATTGAAGGTATAGTTTACGGTTTACAGTTTACGGTTTGTCATTCATAGAAATTGTCATTTCGAGAAAGTAATATGCAAACGTATAAATCGGATTTTATAGAATTTCTGGTGCGGTCGGGGGTGTTGACGTTCGGGGAATTTGTGACGAAGAGCGGTCGAAAGACGCCCTACTTCATCAATACGGGCAACTACCGTACCGGGGCGCAGCTCGGGAAGTTGGGCGGTTTTTACGCGCAGGCGTTGCTCGAACATTTCGGTACGGATTTTCAGAATCTGTACGGGCCTGCTTATAAAGGAATCCCCCTGGCGGTGACGACGAGCATCGCCCTGTATGCAGAACACGACCTTGATGCGTCAGTGACCTATAACCGCAAGGAGAGTAAGGATCACGGCGAGCGAGGTTCTTTGATCGGTCATACGTACAACGGCACGGAACGAGCGGTCATTATCGAAGACGTCATCACGGCCGGCACGAGCGTACGGGAGTCGCTGGAGATCCTCGCGGCGAACGGCAATCCCGAGGTAATCGGTGCGCTCGTTTCCGTCGATCGCCGGGAGCGGGGCAAAGGCGAGCTATCGGCGATCCAGGAGATCAAGGAGGAATTTGCGCTGCCGGTGTTTGCCATCGTCGATGTGAAAGAGATCATCCAGCATCTGCATCAACGAGAGATCGACGGTAAGGTGTATATCGACGATGCGATGAAGACACGGATGGAAGAATATTTGGCGGAGTATGGAATAGAATGAGTAAATGAGCAGATGAGTAAATGGGTAGATGGGGGAATGGATAATGATAGCAAATACTGAATCGTTAGATTTTATTGATATTCTACTTCTACTAGGAATTCTAGTAAGTTTTATCATATTTGCCGTAGCAATGTGGATTATCAGAAAAGAAATTAAAAACAAAACCTTAAAAAATCCAAGGACGAAAATGATGACGCGGCGGGAATTGAACCTGAATAGTATAGACGAAATTATAGCGGAAGTGGGGCGGTTGCAGAGCGGGGGGTATGAAAAGGCGGGGAACTGGGATTTGCAGCAGATATGCGATCATCTGTCATATTATGTACGTGGCACGCTGGAGGGATTTAGCGAAAAGGCGCCTTGGCTCGTACGGATGTTTACCGGCAGACGCCGCTTGAAAAAACTGCTTCGAGGCGAACCGATTCCAGCGGGAATTCCGATTCCGGAAAAATTGATTCCCCTTGCCGGCGGCGATGAAGGCAAGGCGGCGGCGCAATTGCAGGGGCTTCTGGAGCGGTTGAAAACGCAAACGAAAGTATATCCGTCGCCGTTGTTCGGCACATTAACCAAAGAGCAATGGCTCAAGCTGCATACATTGCATTGCAATCATCATTTGAGTTTTCTGGCGCCGAAAGATTAGCTAGAAACGTCTTATCATTACGTGGAGCCTTTAAATCGCTCCATCATAAGATTCTGCATTTTGTCGGTAACCTGTTTTCGGTCATGATTCGTGCGGAGTCTATCGCCAAGGAGTTTGCCGGCGTCGGCGGCAGTTTTTAATACTTCGGGCTGTTTAGCTATGTCGGGAATCCTATCCTCGGTAATCCTTGTGTTCGGGCCATACATCATCGTTACGGCGCCGACGTTACAGGTCTCACCGTAGCCACAGGTAAAACAACAGGCAGCGCCCTGGCCGTCCACTTTGGCGATCGTCTCGATAAAACTATACCCCAGCATCAATTCGATCTGATCGCTCACGATCTGCCCTTTGCTGCCGCCGATCCCAATCACCACCGCAAGTTTGCCCCAGAGCAGATTCCCTTCCTGATGGCGGAATTGATACCACCTCTCTAAAAAGGCATGGGTCAAGGCGTTGACACAGAAAAAATAATTGGGGGCCGCGATCACATAGGCGTCGGCCTCCACGATCTTTTCGCGCAAGGGCACCATGTCATCGACGACCTTACAAATATTGTCTTTGACGCAGCCCAGACAGGCAATGCAACCATGGATATTCCGACCGCGCAGAGAGATCAATTCAAAGTCGCAATTCGTATTGTCTAATACTCTTTGCGTCAAGCGAAAGCAATTGGAGGTTTTTTCCTCCCGGGGACTGCCGGAAATACCGAGAATTTTCATACTTCATCCTTTCCTAACTCAGGCTCGTTAGGCCAACCATAGCAAGTTACATCCATGAGTGCAATTCATTTTATATAAGTCCTTGTGGAACCGTGATACTAAGTAGAAACGCAAAAAGAATCATAGAATACTGGCGAACTCCACCCCCAAGCTCGCGGACTCGCTTGGCGGCGCCACCCGTTTGGTGATCGATCCCCCTCCTGGCGGAGGGGACTTCTGCATGGGCACCACTCGGATATTGGTAATA
>CAZNQT010000118.1:0-10560 GCA_964574885.1 uncultured Pirellulales bacterium | reverse complement strand
TTTTTACCTATCAATTCCTATCTCTTTTTTGGTTGCGGCTCGACCGCCCTAAGTTTTATCTGTGGGCGACGGAATCGCTCCAGGAGGCGTGGGAGCAGAATCCGGAGATGAGTGCCGCCGCCCCTCGCGACTATGCACGGGGCGCGATCGAAGCGTCGGCAGCGTTGATCGCCGATCCTGCTCACGCCGCCTGGGTGAAGCAGCATTGGGGCGACCAATATTTGAAAAAAGAAAATGTGTTCTATCGAATGCTGCTAATCGGGGGATTAACCAGTTATCAGAAACTAAGCGGGGATGACAAGTATTTGCCTATCGTCAGTGGGCAGGTCGAAACGCTGACGCGCGAGCTGGAAGAATCACGATTTGGATTATTGGATGATTATCCCGGCGAATGCTATCCCACGGACGTGCTCGCGGCCATCGCGGCCATTCGACGAGCCGACGTGATCTTAGGGACCGATCACCGCGACTTCGTAAAAAAATCGATTCGTGGTTTTCAAGGGAAGCTTTTAACTCCGATAGGTCTTCCTCCCTATTCTGCCAATTCCAAGACCGGCTGGGTCGGCGAGTCTCGAGGTTGTTCCAGTCAATGGGGTACAGTGTGGGCGGCCAAATTGTGGCCGGAGATCGGAAAAGAATGGTACGATCGATTCGAAGAGCATTTTTGGCAGGAACGATGGGGCGCCGTAGGCTTTCGAGAATTTACCCGCGAGGCTAATGTGAGTGATTGGTATTACGATGTGGATTCGGGACTTGTGGTAGGTGGGTTCGGAGTGTCTGCGGGCGCATTCGGAGTAGGTTCGGCACGTGCCAACGGTCGTTTTGACCATGCGTACCCTTTAGGCGCCGAAGTGTTGGTAATGTCATGGCCTCTAGCGGACGGCCGCTTACTCGGAGCCCGTCTGCTCTCGATAAACGAACAGGCACCGTATATCGGTGAAGCGTGTTTGCTTTTTGCTTTAACCCGTCCACCGGCGTCCGGGGCAGAGCTGCGAGCAGGCGGGAGTCTGCCGCTGCTGGTTTATCTGGTTATGGCACTCTATTTCTGTATAGGCGCCCTTGGAGTATTGGCGGTGATACTCGTAATACGATACCGGCGACGAAAGTATTCCGGTAAGGCGATTGCGTGGGGGAAGTTGCAATTGGGTTTGTGGCTGATTCTGGTGTTAAGCGGTTTTTCGGTATGCGTTTGCTATAAGTGGTCTTACGGTTTACTTTTAATACTAATAGCCCAATTTTTCCCGAGACGAAGTAAGAACAGGCAAAACGTTTTTGCCGTCGCTCGGGAAAAAAACCAAAGCTGAAAATTTTGCACAACGCCGAAGCATGGGGTACACTTTAGGGGGAAGGTAAAATGGCAGTATGACGGAGCAAATGTACCTGGGAGATGTCGGGTGGATACTTGGTCTAATACAAAGATTTTCTTCGTAACTAACGCATGGTAAATTCGTCTAATAAAGGTAGAGGATAAAGTCTGGGTGCTCGGCGTATGTATTTATAACGTGTTGGCAGATAAAGATTTACGGAGGCATTCCGATCCGGTAAACCCATCGTAAGGGGTCCAGTCATGAATAAATCAGTAATGTATATGACGTATGCGGTTGTATTGGCCGGTGTTTGCGTGGTTTCGAGCGGGGCGGAAGAGGAGCAGTGGCTGAACTACCGCACGTCCCCGGAAGCCTATCAGGTGGTGGGCGATATGAGGATGGATCGGTTGAAGCTGAGTACGGACAAACCGGAGCAGGTGGAATTGCCGGAGTTTAAGGGCGATAGTCCGCTGTTCGCCAAATGGAACAGCCCGATGACGAAAGAGGGGTATTTATGGGTGGCGTTTGATCGGGAACATAAAAACGGCAGCTACGACCGAGTCGTGATTGACTCCAATGGGGATGGGCGCCTCAAAGATGAAACCTTTATCAGTGCGCATCGCACGGAATCTCGTTACAGTTATTTTGGCCCGGTGCCGGTGTATTTTGAGGGTGAGGATGGACCGATTACGTATCATTTGAATTTTCGTCTGTATTACCGGGAGGATTATAAGTATCTATACGTGAGTTCCGGAGGGTGGTATGAGGGGACGATTCGTCTGGGCGATCAAAAGATGCACTGTATGCTGATCGATTATAATAGCGACGGGGAGTTTAATGATATTTCCCAGAACGCCGCGGAGAGCGACCGGATTCGGATAGGAAAAACCGAGCACGCCCCGACGCGCTATGTGGGAAAATATCTGGAGATCGACGGCGTTCTCTATCGGCCGACGATTGCGCGGGATGGGGCGTTTCTTACCATTTCGAAAGCCGATGACGTGGTATTTGGAAACGTCCGGGCGCCCGGCGAGATAACCGAACTGACCGCGGGAGGAGAGAATGGCCTGCTGACCGTAACTCTGGAAAACGGCGTGGGGAAATTACCCCTCGGTAAATATCGTCTCGATCATTGGGAGATCGATCGCAAAGACGACAACAACCAAAGCTGGACCCTGCGGGGATCCGGTTTCGGGAAGGACGGGGATTTTGAGGTCGTCAAAGACGACCCGGTTCCATTGCCGATCGGCGAGCCGGTGCTGGCGAATCTGGAGGTCACGCAAACCGAGACGAAATATTCCTTCAATCATCAGATGCGGGGCCAGTTGAATGAACGGATCGAGATTCTTAAGAACGGCAGTCGCGGGCGGGCTCCCACCCTGCAGATCACCAATGGCGATCAGACGTACGACCGTTCGTTTCAGTTGGAGTATGGTTGAGGCGGCACCTGCGCGCTCTCGTGGCGAGAGCCTCAAACTGCGTCGCGTCCGTTTGTCGTCACCACGAAGGTAGCCGGTCCCTTCCGGGTTCATGTCCAGCCTTATAAAATCAAGGCGGACCAACGCCCGGCCCCGATCACAGGCAGTCAAATCGAGAATGTGGCGGTCCGCGCCAGCAGCAGTGATAGTGACGCTTCCTGTGTCAATCTCGTCAGCGGCGAGGGGATTTCCGATTCGGACGGGGATCGTCTCCAGGAAAGTTCCACGAATACGAAACAAATGTGGCTCAGTGAGAAGGGACAAACCAGCGGGTGGTTGGAATTTGACTTTGGCCAGGTACGCAGGCTGGATCAGATGTGGGTCTGGAATTACAACGCCAAGAAGCAAACGTATCGTGGCGTCAAACAGGCGGATATTTCCGTCTGGACGGAGCAGAACGGCTGGCAAAAGGTTTTGGATAACTATACCTTCACTGAAGGCGAGGGCTCCGACGATTATGATGAACCGGTCCAGGTGAAACTCGATGGCATGGAAGCTCAGAAGGTGAAATTCGACGAATTGGTGAACTTCGGAGATTTTCAACAGGTGGGCTTAAGTCAGGTTCAGTTTTTCACCCCGCCGATTATCACCGCGCAGGTTTCAAAATCAGAGGTGGATATTCCCACGGTCGGCGAGACCTCCGGAAAGAACCGAAACTGGGTCTGGGTGGCGTCGATATTCGCGGCCGCAGCGATTCTGGTTTTCCTGGTAACACGTTACCAGAAACGACGGACCGAATAACAAGACGAGTTATCCGAAGCACTTCCTCTGGTAAGAAGGAGCGTATCCAATGCGCCGAAGAATCAACTTCATTGTCGCAGGGATTTTACTTTTAGTTTTTATGACGGCGCTGGCGCCGGAAAGTTACGGTCAAGCGGCACGGCGAGTGCGCCGAGTGTCCTCCGGTGTCGCCCCGGTTGCCGGCAAAGCAGAAAATCAGGTACAGTGTACCGGAAAAGTAGTGGATGCAGACGGTCAACCTGTACCGGGCGCGACCGTGAAGCTGTATCTCCTGATGTATTATTCGACGCCCATCCTGTACGACGTGCAGATGGCGGGCGAGCATTCGACGCCGGCGGAGGGTACGTTTGAGTTTCAGCTTGACGAAATGAGTGAGACCAATCGTTACGGGATTATTGTTGCCGAGAAAGACGCGTATGCCCTGGGCTGGGCGAACTGGAGTGCGAGACGAGATCAGGAAGTAGAAATCAAGCTGACCCAGCCGAAAGAGTTGTCCGGGATCGTTGTGGATGAGCAGGATAAACCGATTCCCGATGCCCGGGTGAGTATTTATATGCTTTTCATGCGGGATGGGAATGATCGACGGTATCTAACGAGTCGAGCGGCGACCCAGTTACTCACCGCAGCGACCGATGGCGCCGGCAAATTTACCTTTGCCAGGATCCCGGAGAAAGCGACGGCGGAATTGAGCGCTCAGGCGCCCGGGCGGGCTATGATCAATACCTTTCAGTCGAGGGGATATGGCGGCGAGGATTTGCGCTATAAAGCCGGACAGGCGGATATTAAGCTGGTATTGCCAATCGAGGCTAAAATTCAAGGCGTCGTGGTGGATGCCCAAAGCGGCAATCCCGTGGCCGGCGTCAAGTTATTGGCGCTGCAGGAGCAGAATCGCCCCTCGTTTGGCCAGGAACCGGTGGTTTCAAATGCGGATGGTACCTTTACCTTCGCAGGCCTGCCGGCCGGCGCCCAATATCTAACCGTCGTGCCCCCGAAGGAAGGGATGACCGACTGGATAGGCAAGGTAACCCAAGTGACGACCGAGGCGGCCCAAACCGTCAGCGACGTGAAAGTAGAAATCAGCAAAGGCGGATTGCTGGAGGTGATAGTCAGGGACGATCAGAATCAAGAGCCGATCGCCGGTGCATCGGTTTATGTATATCAATCCGAAAATCAACAAAGTTATAGTAGCGAAAAGACGGATACCGGCGGAGTCGCACAACTGCGATTGCTGCCGGGGCAGTACGAAGTGCGAAACGTTTACAAGGATGGATATCAGCGCGATTCGCAGCGGAAATCGGCGACCGTCGAATTCGGGAAAACCAATCGCGTTGAGATGCAGTTAAAGTCGATGCCGAAAGTGACTGGGGTGGTGCGGGATCCCCAGGGCCATCCGGTAGCAGGAGTCAATATACGGATTTTGCCCGGTGGAGGCGGACGGGATGAGCAAACGGACGACGAGGGTAAGTTTAGCATAAGCTGGGATAAATCCTATTGGGGCCCACAAGAGACGACCTTCTGTCTGGTGGCGCGGCATCAGGAGAAGAATCTGGCCGCCGTGCAGAATCTGGAGGAAGAGAATACCACGTTGGATGTCAAACTGTCCGAAGGAATCACATTCACGGGAAAGGTGGTGGATCCGCAAGGCAAGCCAATCGCCGGCGCCGATATTCAGGTCATGTTGAGGGTTGCGAATTGGGGCTCGAGTATGGACTCCGGGCCTAGTTGCCAAACCGATGCGGAGGGGAAATTCCAGGTCAAAGCCATGCCGCCGGAGAATCGATTTAATCTGTATGCCCGGGCACAGGGATATGGACAAAATAATAAAGAGGTCGAAAGCGATAACGCCAAAGAGGGAGTATTGGAGGTCGGAACTTTAGATTTGGCTATAGCAAATATGACCGTTTCGGGAACGGTGGTGGATGTGGACGATAAACCGGTCGCCGGAGCCCAAATAAACACCTATGGGGAAGGCCAGCCGAATCAAGGTTCCATTAGATCTGACGACCAGGGTAAGTTTACCATCGACAATGTCTGTGCCGGTCGAATTCGACTCAACGTGTATGTTCGTGGTGGGGAAAAACAATTGCGGGGTTATGTCGAGACGGAGGGCGGCGCGACGGACGTGAAGGTCGTGGTGAGCGAAGAAAGCCGCGGCGCCCGCTTCGTACCGAAGCAGCCGCCGTCGCTCCAGGGGAAAACAGTATCGAAATTCAAAGAACTGGGCCTACCAGTTGAACAGGCCAAATTACAAAACAAACCCATTTTACTCTGCTTCTGGGACCTCCAGCAGCGATCCAGTCGCCATTGTCTAAAACAATTGGCACAACAACAGGCGAAATTGGCCGAAAAAGGGGTCGAAGTGCTCGCAGTGCAGACATCGTCGCGGGTGGAGGGAACTGCAGTGCGAGAGTGGGTGGGGAAGAACCAGATCGGGTTTGCCGTCGGGACGATCCCGGAGGATAGTGAGGAGACGTGTTTTCAGTGGGGGGTACGTTCGCTGCCGTGGCTGGTGCTGACGGACGGAGAGCATACGGTAGTGGCCAGCGGTTTTGGGGTAGCGGAACTGGAAGAGAAATTAGCCGCCATTAAGGTCAAATAGGGAATATGCGAGTACCGTCCACGTTACCTTGAGATGGATTATCCATAGACAGCCGAGGTTACTTTGAACAGATAAAGGGCATGTCGTTCGCGCAGAAAGAACAGGTATCGACGAAGTGGATGATAAGATTATGGAAATAAAAAACGGAGTGTGAAAATGAGAATGTATCTGATAAAAATATATACGTGTCTGATATGTCTTTTTCTATCCAGTAATCTTTTCGGGCAACCAAGCAAATCTCTGACGATACGCGTCAAAGTAGTAGATCGCACAGGCCAACCGGTCGCCGGCGCGGAGGTCACCGCTTGCGAGAATATCTGTGACTATGCGGACGGTCGGATACGAACTCCGTTGTTGGATGAGCAGAGTACGGATACCGATGGTATATCCCTATTAGAGGTAAAATTCGAGAGGAGAAGATATGTGGTCATCGCTGCCAGGAAACCGGGATTGGCTATAGGTTGGGATTGTTTGCCCGAGAACTCCGTTGAACCGACGGTAACGATGGTGCTGGATGACCCCATGATGCTGGCGGGGACGGTGGTGGATGAAAACGGCAAAGGAATCGGCAGCGCTGAGGTCCGGGCCGTCTTAGCGACCAGTAGTCTGGCCCGTCTAAGGAATAATTGGCTGCACGGACCGGAATCCTGGCTGACCATAAAAACGGACGTAGGGGGTAATTTTCGTTTCGATGATGTTCCCGCCGACGTAAGCGCAGACTTTTTTATCGAAGCGGCGGGGTATGCATCCATTTGTACCTCGCTGGCGTGGGACAATTTGGCAGGTTATCAATTTGCCGCGGGCCGGACGGACATACGAATCGAACTACAGAAGGAATCCCGGATCGAAGGGCAAGTCGTGGATACCGCCGGCCGTCCAGTGGCCGGCATCCGACTGTTAGCCCGGCCGGATCTTGGCAATGCCAACTATAGCAGCCTTCATCGCAGCGTTTCCGGAAAGGATGGGCACTTTATTTTCACGGGCGTCCGGGCCGATACCTATTCTTTACAAGTGGTTGTACCCCGAGATGAAATGGCAGAATGGGTGGGTAAGGATACCCAGGTAGTCTGTCAAACCGGCCAAACCAAAGATGATGTTATCATAACAGTAAGCAAAGGCGGCATGGTTGATTTGAACGTTCAAGACGCCGCCACCCATCAACCGCTTAGCGACATTTGGTTTTCGGTTTCCCAAGAGGCGGTCTATGGCAGACATCCAGGAATTAATTTGTGTGGCCGAACGGATGCCAAAGGACGTGCCCGCATTCGGGCGCCATTGGGTCCCTGCCGGGTTTCTGCCGGCGGGAGCGGCTATTCAGTTTTTCGGTTAAATCCGGCAGTTACCGTCACTGATGATAAGGTTTCCCCACTCGAAATTCTGTTGGATCGCGATCCCGTCGTCTCAGGTACGGTACGAGATGAATCCGGTTCTCCGATTGCCGGAGCCACCGTAGAGATCAAGCCTCTCGGTCACGAAGCAGTGCGTACGGATAAAGCCGGCAAATTCGAAGTGAGCTATAGGTCGCGAGATACATGGAAGTGCGTCCTGGCGCGATATACAGAGCGCAACCTTGCGGCGATCGCGGAGATTTCGGACAAGTCGGTCCCGCTGGATATCACTCTCAAGCCCGGCATGATTTTGGCAGGTCGGGTAACCGATCCGCGCGGTACGCCGATCAGCGCGGCGAGAGTAGAGTTGGACGCCAGATTGCCGGGTTGGATAATAAATGTGGGAGAAGAGGCAATAACGGATAATGCGGGTCGTTATGAGATTAAGACGCTTCCCGCGGAACAAAAGAATTTTACGTATCGAATCAACGCCAGCGCCCTAGGCTACGGTCCCCTGGTTCGTCAAGAGATTTCGTTTTCGGACGCATCCGGAGACCGCAGGGAAGTGAAGCCGCTGGTTCTGCTGCCGGCGAACGTATCGATTTCCGGAGTAGTCGTTGACGCCGAGGGCAAACCTGTTCCGGGCAGGTTGCTTTTTCTGACCGGCCCCCGCGGCGGCGGCGGACAGCCCCATCGGATGAGCGCGACCGATGAGGAGGGAGAATTTTCCATCGGTCGAATATGCGAAGGACCTCTGCGTCTCCAGGCGGGTTATGGCAGCGATCCCGGCGGCGCCGGATTCCTTGACGCTGCGGGCGGCGACCGGGAGGTTAAGATTATCCTCGGGCAGAAGTTGGTTCATTCCCGACTCATATCTCTTTGCGGTAAACCCCTTCCGGATCTCCAACCGTTCCAGCTTACTCGAACATCGGAGAAGATCAGGGATCAAAGCCTCTTACTCTGTTTTTTTGACATGAACCAACGATCCTCCCGCCATAGTATTAACAAACTCAAGGGTAAATCAGAGGAGCTTCGACAGAAAGGCATCGACATCATTGCAGTACAGGCAGCCCCCATAGACGAAGACCGATGGAAAGACTGGGTACAAAAAAACCAAATCAAATTTTCGACAGGAAGGATCGATAGTGAAATAGAAAAGACTCGAGAGGCCTGGGGCGTTAAATCGTTGCCCTGGCTGATTTTGACGGATGCCGAGCATACGGTGCGGGCGGAAGGATTTGGGATTGATGAACTTGACGAGAAGATTAAAAAAAAACAGGCTTGCAGGCGCCGACTGATAAAAATACCTCCGCTCCTTCTCAGGATATAAAAAATGGAAAGGTTGTGCGTTCTGGTAAAGTCACAGATTCTGATGGTCGCACTCTAGATGGAGCAATATAATATAACAAGACCATGTTATCTATAAGGAGTAATTGTGAAAACTATGATAATATACGTTAGCCTAATATTTATTGCTCTTAATATTGCATGGGCTTCAAATGATGAAAATATTAATCTTAATCAACCGTTGATGTCTCTTGATGATATTATTACGGGAATACGTTCTCGCCCCGAACTTCTTAAAAGTGTACATGTCAATTTTACGCATGAGATATTTGCATTACACGCACCGGATCCTGTTAATACGAAAATTACATTGCATGGCTTGCCATTATATGCAATTATGGAGTTTGATCTGAAAAGACATGGGAACAAAATCTATTCCTCCAGAAAGACATTTGAAAATCTAGATGTTAACTTGATGTATAAATTTGAAGAATTTTCTTGGGATGGAAAAAAAGAAATGGGATATGCAAGAAAAGTAGCAGATCCTAATCAGATTAATCCCCGGAGACCGCTTGGACATATTCAACCTAGAAAAAGTGGAACATTCCAATTTCTTCGCTGGATGACATACATTGAACAAGAAGTATTGGACATACCAAAGCCATTATCGGAAATATTGGATGAGTGCCAATGGAGTTTGTCAGGGCCTGTTCAGGTGGGAGAATATACAACCTATCTATTAGAAAGCAAAGGGCTTTTGGATAATGTGGCCAAGCTGAAGGTATGGATTGACCCAACCCATGATTTTGCGGCGGCAAAAATTCATTTGGCGCTCGACATTGAGAATCGCAAAGCAATATGGCAAACACTGGATGATATCAAGCTTGAAGAACGTGATGGTGTTTGGGTAATGACGAAAGCAACGATCAAAGGAGTAAACGAAAATATTGATGATGAAAAAGAAAACAGGGTGCACTATGAGCGATTCACCGCAAAAGAATTTCAGGTTGGAATTGAAATACCAGAAGATACATTTCAAGTAAAATTCCCAAAAGGAACGGGCATATACGATGGAATCACCAAGAGGAGTTACATTGTAGGCGAGGGGGCGTATCCAACCAAGACCCCGTCGTTGAAGTATGGTCCTTTGCCGAAATTTGACGGGATCAAGTCTGATTTTTCCGCCAAGCACGCCAAAGGCAAATCCGTATTGATCTGCTATTGGGATAAGGATCAGCGGTCATCCCGGCATTGTATCCAGGAACTAGCGAAAAGAAAGGAGGACTTGAAAAACAAAGGCATCTTCGTTGTCGGCGTGCATGCATCGAATGTTGACGAAAGCATATTAAAAAAATGGCTAACGGAAAATAAAGTAGGTTTCCCGGTGGGTACCATAAAAGGTGATGTAGAAGAAACATTATTCAAATGGGGCGTCAAATCGTTGCCCTGGTTGATATTGACGGATGCCGAGCATACGGTGCGGGCGGAGGGATTTGGCGTGGCGGAACTGGAAGAGAAACTACGTGGAAAAGAATTATAGAATACAGGCAAACACCACCCCCAAGCTCGCGGATTCGCTTGGCGGCGCCACCCGGTAAGTAAAATTTGAACTTCGAATATCGAAATCCGAAACAAATTCCAAGGAACGAAATACAAATTCTCAAAACGCACGCGTAGGCAGTAATCGCCACGGACAAATAAGAATTTGTCCGTGCCACCCATTAGTCATCATATCAAAATATAAAAGTATAGGTCACGGCCAGGATGGCCATGGCACATTTGTAAAAAAGCACAGCCGAGGGCGGCTGTGCCACATTCGC
>CAZNQT010000117.1:0-10560 GCA_964574885.1 uncultured Pirellulales bacterium | reverse complement strand
CCATGATGGTATCGCCGGTAATCGCCACGTCACCAAGCCGGGGAGCCGAACCACTGCCGTCATAAATCATTCCCCCCCGGATAATAAAATCGTAGCTGTTGTCTCGGTGTCCTGCGGGATTCATGTCTCCCGTTGCGCAGAATGCATTGGAAACAAGGAGGTATCCGACGAAACCTAACAGGCACGAATAAATGACTCCGATTCGCACACCTTCTCCTTATGAATAACGGAACGTATGGAAAATTGAGGTTACGCTTACTTCACTCCCTTTAATTCTCTTCGAAGGAAAACCAATCAAATAAAATTACTCCTCTTTTCACCCTTATTTCAAAGCGATTGGCGCCTTTAGATAGCTTCACACTGCCCAGGTCAATTTCCATCCAATCGTCGCCCGAGACCGGTATCGTCTTTTTCAATTGTCGGATAGAGAATTGAAACTCAGAGGGACTGTTTGCAGCTTTAATTCTCGCGGCCGCCTTGAAATCTTTCGCCGTTACACTGTTGATCGTATAGGCAGTCCATTCTTCTGCTTGTAATTGAATGCTCTGTGCGGAGCGGAATCTCCGAGTCCGGGAGCCGATTAATTCAACCGGTACAGGTTCTGACGTTCGATAGAATTTCGAGTTCTGATTGGCGTTCTTCACAAAATATGATTTACCCGCTCCTTCATGGCCGTAATTTTCCGCTTCGACTTTACCCGGCGCACGACGAAATATCGCGTTGACCACATCCGGGAAAAAAACACAATTATCAAGCTTGATGTTTTCCAGTAGTTCGTCAAATGCCCTTTGCGCCAATTCCCTGGAGGGTTTATCCCGCCCCCGCGAAAAAGCGATGATGTCGTCCCAGCCCGTGGGTTTCACAATCGAATAGGGGCCGTTATCAGCAGCCATTTTCTTCCAGGGCCAGAAGGACCATCCTATGTTATGGGCTTCAAAATACTGCGTCGTTCCCCAATAGATGGCATCCCCTTTCTCACCGGTCTCTCCGACCCACACCGGCGCGCCGAGTTTGTCTCGACGAGAAAGATATTGATCGATGCTATTGAGCTTATCCGGTCGATCCCAACAATAGTAATGAAACTGATAGAAGGTATTGTTGTCAAAGCGTTGGGTAAAGACGGACCAGTCATTGGCCCAATCCGCTCCCTCAAGCGTAATCATGTGCCGTTTATCAACGGTTCGTATTTCCTGGGTAATCCGCTGATACAAGGGTTCGAGTTGGTCCTTATACTTTTCGGCGGCCCCGGTCCGTTTGGGTAGGGGTTCGTTGAGGAGATCATAGGCGGCGACAAACGGTTCGTTTTTATAACGATCGGCTATTTTTACCCAAAGCTTGACTAAGAGCTCCTGGTTTCGTGGTTCGCTAAAAAGTTCTACCTTGTCATGGGGACTATCATCGATGTTGCTTCCCGTTTGGCCGCCCGGCGCGCCATGCATGTCGATGATCACATAGATATGGTACTTCCGGCACCATTGGATGAGATTGTCCAGTAAATCGAATCCCTCGGGAATATAGGTTGGATTGTCGCCTTCGGTAAGAAATCGCCGGGCGTTGAGGGCCGGCCGAACCGAATTGAAACCCAGTTCAGCAATACGTTGAATATCGACCTCAGCAATATACCGACGACGAAACTCAAGCCAGAAACGCTCTGCGGCCTGAGGACCGATCAATTCGGTTACCAACGCTTCAATTTTACGAGGTCGATCTCCCCGCTCGCCGAATTTCCACATATACCCTTCCGGTAACAACCAGTTGCCAAGACCAACCCCCCTTAAAAGTACGACCTTACCATCCTCATCCACCATATTCTGTCCCTGGGTACGCAGAAATCCTTCCCCCTCGGATAATTGTGAGATGGATATGGCAACCAGAAACGCCAGGATGAGTACGTACGACTTTGATTGTTTTTGTGCATTTTTCATGGCCAGAACTCCAATATCGGTCATTTTCTAAAGCGGGGCACATCGACTCGGTTGTTGAGTTCGTTTAGTTCAAGGACTTTCTGCTGGGGATCAAGAACCATTGCCAATTCTGTTTTAGGATCAGCCACCATAAAACTAATAGTAACAGAGCGGGGTTGTAGATCTCTACAGCCGGGCAAGTCTATAGTCTTTCGCGCGATCTCCGAGGATTCCTGCCGATCTGCTCGTTGCAGGGCAACCGTTAGATTTTTTACCGCACGGTTGCCGAGATTGTGTATGGTTACGTTCACCGTGAACTTTCCCTCCTCTTTCTGAGTTATGGTGACGTCACGTTGTGCGATGGCGGCATCGGCGGCGCCGTTCGGACGCGGTTGAGGATTTACCAGGCGAAGATCGATGACGTATTCCTTCCGGGACGGAATGTCAACCTGGTACATGTCTCCTTTGTGGCGGAGAGTTATATAAACAGGTTCATGCCATTGTTGTTTTCGTAAATACCCCTGTCCCTTGCCGAGCAGGCCGGTTCTCACGTCGTACCGACCCGGCTGCAACCGCCAGAGATACATACCCACACGTGCCTTATCTTTGCTAAAGTTATAAATCCAGGCTCGCAAATGATCCTTGGTTGCATACGGTACGATAGCGGCAAAATCAGGGGAAGGAAATTCCCAGGTAACCGCCATCGTCGGCACGCCTGCATCTTTCCACTCGCGTACGGCGCCCGTGAAGACAGAGAATGCCAATTCGGAACCGGGCAGGCCCGCACGGTCCGTTTGTAGTACTTCCCGTGTGTAAAGGTTGAAATTAGTGCGAAGTCTTTTGACCGTAGCCTCCAGTCTGGCAACCAGGTGGTCAAAATCACCGGGTAGGTGAAGTCTGTGTTGAATTCGCTGTCTGTGGAAAAGTTCATCATACGTGCTGTCTGCCGTCATCCAACGGTATTGTGCCAGAACCTGATCGCTTTTCCAGGTGTCTTTGCTGTTGCGGATCGCCCAGACGGTGGCGTTTTCCTCAATGGTCGGATTCTTCGGCGCGTCCAGCGGCATTTGGCTTTCATAAAAGCGCATCCAGGCGTGAAGCGGCTGGAGAAAATACGGATCGCCGGAAAAATAGTAACCGGCCAGGAATGTATCTTGAATCCGGAACTCCCCAATCCGACAGCAACCATAGATATTGTAAACCGGATCGTTCCAAGCCGCCACGCCGTTAGGCGGCGCGATATCGCCGGACGGATACCAGATACTTGCCGGAGGTACGCCCGCCGGCTTTGTATAAGCGGCCGTCATGGTCGCGCTGGTCCATCCTCTAACCCAGTCCACATAGAAATCCTTTGCCCCTTCGTTGCCATACCAGGCCGCCCAGAGAAAATGCTTCATCGGACGAGCACAATAGTGGTTGTCTCCCCCGTGCTGGAGATGCTCGCTGACTCCTTCACCGCCGAAATGGCCGGACTTGAAACGTATGAATCCCTTGTTGTCAACCGCGGTGTAGTAGTCGCGGATCCGTCGGCAACTGGCCAGATTGCGTTCGTACCACAGAGGATCTCCGTAACGAAGCGCCAACATGGTTGGGATACTGTCGGCCGACGGTTCGGCGGAGTGCTCCACGTCGCCGATATCCGGAGCGTAGCCGTCCCTGAGAACATGGTCCCATACTCCCTGACAGAGTTTCCCAATGCCGTCTCGAACGACCGGATCGGCGTTGGAGATAAGGGCAAACGGACCCCAGGATCGTAGAAGTTCGACGTCATCTCCCCAACCGCCTCCCAATTGGCCGTCGGGATACTGCCGTTCCGTGAACCACCAGTTCATGATCGTTAGTTGACGGATGTATATTTCGTGAAGCAGCGCTGCCCAGCGGGGCGCATCAGGATATCGATTAATGAGTTCCTCGCCCCAGGGGACCGATTCCCCGGTTAGCTCGCGAAGCTGAATATTGTCAGGAGCCTTCGCTTTCAGTTCCCGGAAGATCTTTTGTGCCGTGGCGAGTACCTCAGCAACATGTCCTTCCTGGCCATGGGCGCGGAGAAACCGAGCGCGATATAATCTGGCCTTGTCGTAGAATGGATTCCCCTCGGGCCCCAGGGCTATCAAGAGACTACACTGTTTCTCTGAACGCGGAAATAATTTGATCTGACCAAACAGCGAAGCGGCCCAGGCATAATTTGCAAGCCGTTGATCGTTGGGTCGGATTCGCGCGAGTTCGTCAAATAGTTGAGCCACCTTCTAAAAATCCTGCGGACTATCGTCGTGGTTTAGATGGCCATACACATACGCCAGACCAGCGGCCCGAACTTCGCCCTTCAGGGAGGCGAAAAGTTCCTCAGCTTGCGCGAGATTGCCTTGGTTGTATGCATTAACAGCCTTTTTTGCATTGCTCGACAGGTCAAGAGGCCCGACCAGACGGTTTTGATTATCTGTTGCTAGGATCAGCCCGGTAAGTTTCATTACGTATTGCGGCGTATCGGGATGAGGCACGCGGCGCTCATAGATCCGCACGTTATCCACATACATTCCATTCCAGGTCACGAGCCCCACGGCGTCGAATCCCAGACCGCCCATCACCTCTTCATCGGTGCTTTCGAGAAGTCGTTTACCATCGACAGTTAATGACAACTGCTTACCCTCTTTAACGGCCACGAGACGATATATACGTCCCGGTTCGATGAGTCGCTCGGGATTCTTGTCGATTAATTTCTTGAGACGTCTGCCGCCCGTGAGTTTATTGACGGTGTTGTTCACGCCTCCGAAGGCGAGCAGGTAGTTCCAGCTCATGGTGCGGAAACGCTCTGCAGCCAGGGTGACCGACAGATCGCACGGTGGTTTTTTTTCGTTCGCCTGGGCGGTGAATTCGATTTTTACGTCACCGGGGAACGGACGGACTAACTTTGCACAGGCCGGACCGTTTCGTCCCAGCAGCATCCTCCCGTCCTGAATAATCGCGTCATTGGTTCTCCATTCCCTTCCCAAATCTGTTCGTTCGAAGTTATCTTCAAAACGAAGCACCCAAACACGATCTGTGGCATCCCCCTTCGCCCCAGTAGCGAAACAAACGCACACGAAGATGATGACATGGAACCATCGCGCGGTCCGTACGGGTAACCGGATATCTTTTTTCGTGCGCATACTCACCCTCCTGATTCTACAATGCCAAATAACGTAGCCTTATTTTACCCGTAATTTGTATTTCTCTACGAATCTAATCATACAGGATTGGCTTTTTTCGCCAGTCTTTATCTTTATCGTGCGCGTATTGACTTACGCGCGGTCGGCGCTCGCGCAGCCGCACGGACTCGATGCCCAGATAATAGCCCGCGGAAAGATAATTTTTGCCGACGCATTCCAGACGCAGCGTGTATTTCCCCGGGTCAGGCCAGAAATCGAGTAGATGATATTCGCGCGAATCAACTGCTTTGTTATATAGATCCATCACCGAGCCGAGTTTCACGCCGTTGAGATAAGCCTGATATCTTCCAAAATCATACGAACGCGTGAGATTCAACAATAACCGAAGCGGTTCTTTTTTCTTGATCTCAAAGGGGATTTCCAACCAGGCGCCTTCTTGGGCGGTGGGCTGATAGAGCAGATGACCATGAGGATAAAGGCTGCTGAGTTGCTGGATCTTTACGCTGCCGGCGCCGTGATATTGGTCCGCCGTAAAGTCGCGCGCTGCAACGACGAGACGTTCCAGGCTGGGCAGTGTTCTTTCCTTGGCATGAGGAGCGCGCGCCTGGAAGGTGGGTTGCCCCGTCTGATACCAGAAGGCCACCGAGGCGTAATCGTCCTCACGTTCGTTCCAGCTATTGGTTTTGTAGTCGGGATTTTCATCCGGGGACATCCAACCGTAATGTTCGATCGTAACTTTAATCCCTTTGTTGAATACCAGGGGATCGTGAATGTGCCAGCGATAGGCGCTGGTGTGACCGCCGACGATTCCCCACTGATCGAAATAAGGAACGCCGAAATAGGGCGTGCCGGTGATTTTCAATCCCCAGGCGGACAGAAAGTAATCTTCAGTACCGGTGCCCCAGATGGACGCCTTGGGTTCGCCGTCGATGTAGATTTTTTCATCGCCCTCCCCGAACCACGAGGGACTCCGGGTCCGGACCGACATTACGGTGCCGACGTAAGGCCCTTTGCCTTCGGTCTCCAGGATGAGATAATCCTTGCCGTGCTGTACGGGATATTCCTGGCGATACTGGGCGTAAAAATACGGCGTGTCTTCCGGGAGGGAATCTTTTTTGACCCAGTCGATATTATAGTAAAGCAGGCTGACCGGTTTTTCACTCTGGTTCACGATTTCGATACGGGCGGATTTGCGGAACGGCATATGCCAGAAACAGTTATAGGAGTCGGCGTCTTCGACGATCACCGGCATGCTGATTACTTCGCTTCGTTTGCCGAAACAGTTGGCAAAGAAATCCCCCACCGGCGCTTCCACCCCCGGCCGCTCGTTGCCGTCCCAGTAGATCCTCAGCAGCATCTCCTGATGGTTGGCCGATCCCTTTTTCGCCCAGGGATGCGGCTCCGGCCCGAGAAACGTCATCCAGATATGGGTAATAACGCCGGGTCCTTTCGCGTCCATCAGTACTCGGGTTTCTCCCGGCGGCAGACTCTTATTGTCCTTGTTGCTGTCCGGGTCCGGTTCGCCCTGGGGATCGAATTTCCCATCCGGACCAATCTTATGGGTGGAAGTTTCGCGCATACTCCGCCCATCATGAGGCTGGGCCAAACCGGATAAGGTACCCGTACCCGCCGGAGCGGGAATATAATCTCGATTCGAACTGGTTTTCACGCAGGATATCGGCAGCCATAAGAAAAGGCTTACGAGTACCGCACTCAAATAGATATACCCCGATCGATAGCGTTTCTTCTTCATAAAAAACTCTCCTTTCTCGGATTATGATTTTTTACGTTTGCGTTGTCGGTCCAGCCATTGTTGGAGGATTTTCTGCGCCAGAGCGTCGGAATCACCGTACTGCTTTTGGAGTCGTTGTAATTCTCCGTGGAGATCTTTAACAATCTTCGCATACGCCGGATCGTTATACACGTTATGCATCTCGCGCGGATCTTTCATGAGGTCGTACAGTTCCCATTCGTCGATGTCGTAATAGAAGTGTACCAGCTTATAGCGCTTGGTGCGCAAACCGTAATGTCGTTTCACCGAATGAACGGCCGGGTATTCGTAATAATGATAGTAAATCGACTTCCGCCAGTTGCGCGGCGTTTTCCCCTTCAATAGCGGACGCAGCGAGCGCCCCTGCATATCCGACGGGATCTTCACTCCCCCATAGTCCAGGAAGGTCGGAGCGAAATCGAGATTCTGCACCAGATCGTCGTTCACCGAGCCCCGTTTGACCTCCTGAGGATAGCGAATCAATAACGGCATACGCAGCGATTCTTCGTAGATGAACCGCTTATCGAACCACCCGTGATCGCCCAGATAGAATCCCTGATCGGAGGTATAGACGACAATGGTGTTTTTGCTCAGTTTCTCCCGGTCGAGGAAATCGAGGACTCGGCCGACGTTCTCATCCACCGACGCGATGCACCGCAGGTAATCCTTCATGTAGCGCTGATACTTCCAGCGAATCAAATCTTTGCCCGTAAGGTTCGCCTTGCGGAAAGCATCGTTCTTGGGATCGTACGCCTCATCCCAGAGCTTTTTCTGTTCGGGAGTCAGGTTTCGCGGCGGTTTTAATTTCAGGTCGTTATCGTTCAGCGTTTTTTCGATGCTCATGTCCTGTTCTTTGGCAGCGCGGCCCCGATTCGCATAATCATCGAACAGGTTATCCGGTTCGGGAATATTTACATTGTCGTAGAGTTTCAGATATTTCGGTCCCGGCTGCCAGTTGCGGTGCGGCGCCTTGTGATGGAACATCAGACAGAACGGCCTTTTCTTGTCGCGGTTCTTCAGATAATTCAAGGCAAAGTCGGTGAGTATATCGGTGACGTAGCCGGTGTGTTTTTTTCGGACGCCCATTTCGATCAATACGGGATTGTAGTACACCCCCTGCCCCGGCAGCACGTTCCAGTAGTCGAAGCCGGTCAGATCGCTCTTGAGATGCCATTTGCCGATCATCGCGGTTTGATAGCCCGCCTTTTGCAGCAGCTTCGGAAAGGTCTGCTGACTGCCGTCGAAACGCTCACGGTTGTCGATCACCCCGTTGAGATGGTTGAATTTACCGGTCAGCACCACCGCCCGGCAGGGGGCGCAGATCGAGTTCGTACAAAAACAATTCTGAAAGAGCATCCCCTCATTCGCGATGCGGTCCAGGTGCGGGGTATAGTTGATTTTGCTACCGTAACAGCTCAATGCGTGCGAGGCATGATCGTCGCTCATTATATACAAGATATTGGGTTGAGGCGCCGCTTCGGGATGAAACCATTCTCGCTGGCTGCCGTTACAGCTTGCCAGGGCCGCCGTAGCTGCGCCTACGCCTACGGTTCGCAGAAATTCACGTCGGTTCGGTTTCGGTTTCATGATACGTCTCCTGTTTACTTTTATCTTTGTGACTGCTGTTTACCAATCCATCTTAATCCTTTTTCAACGGAATTTCCAGTTGCGAAGGCACTGGCTTGATTGTCGCCTGATGCTGGGCGATTTCCTTCTGCAGGTCCTCGATTACCTCTGGATGTTTCTTGCCGATCTCGTATTTCTCCGACGGATCGTGTTCCACGTTGTAAAGCAGAGGCGGATCGTGTTTCTGTACCTTCTGACCCACGTATTCCGTCTTCGTATAAATGTGTATTTTCCAGGGGCCCTTCCGGACCGCCCGTAGTTGAGTACCGCGATAATAATACATGATATTCCGTTTAGTCTTTCCCTTACCCGTCAGTAAATCAACCATACTATAGCCGTCATAGATTCGATCCGACGGCATCTTCGCACCACTTAGTTCGGCAAGGGTCGGAAAAACATCCAGCGTACTGGTCATCTCGTTTATCACGCGACCCGGCTGAATTACACCGGGCCACCACGCAACCGTCGGTTCCCGCATGCCGCCCTCCCACGTACTGCCCTTCCCGTCGCGCAGCAATCCCGCCGAACCCCCGTGATCCCTAAACACCAGCCATGGCCCGTTATCGCTGGTAAATATAACCAGCGTTTTGTCCGACAGGCCCTCCTGCTTCAACGTATCGAGAACCTGACCGACCGTGTAATCAATTTCCTCGACCACGTCGCCGAATAAACCCCGCAGACTGGTATCCAGAAATCGTTTCGAAGCGAACAATGGTACGTGCGGCAGATTATGTGCCAAGTATAAAAAGAATGGCTTGTCTTTATTCTGCCGGATGAATTTCACCGCTTCTTCCCCGTATCGCTTGGTAATCGTATTCTGATTGGCCGGTCGCTCGATGATTTTTTCGTTCCGCATCAACGGTACGTTGAAATATTCATACTTCGGCTGGAACATCGAATATCCTTTCTGGCGAAAATCCTGAATACGATCCATGTCGTTGCTGTAAGGAATGCCGAAGTAGGAATCGAATCCGTGACTGGTCGGTAGAAACTGCGGCAGATGTCCCAGATGCCACTTGCCGATACAACCGGTGGCATAGCCCTGTCCCTTTAACAGACGAGCGATCGTGATTTCGCTCTGCAATAGACCGCCGCCGGAATCGGGAAACAACACCGCTCGTTTATTTGAACACATCCCATTGCGGATGGGCAGCCGACCTGTCATCAATCCCGCCCGACTGGGCGTGCAGACGCTTGCCGCCGCATAAAACTGCGTCAGCTTGGCGCCCTCCACCGCCATCCGATCCAGATTGGGCGTCCGGATCGTCGGATGTCCGAAACAACCCAGATCCCCAAATCCCAGATCGTCCGCGAAGATGACAACGAAGTTCGGTTTCCTTTGCCTCGCCGCTCCTCTCGCCAACGCGCCCGGCACTGCCAATGCCGCGGCTCCAACGCCCAACGTTTTCAAAAAATCACGACGAGAGATAAATTTATTCTTCAACTGTATTACTCCTTTAATAAAAATAAGGGTATTCTCTATTGGTTTTAAAATGCCAGCATGACGCTTGCTCGTTTGACGAACTGGATGGGTACGCCCCAGGGATCGCGGAGGATAAGGATTTCGTCACCGTCGGGATTGACCTGGTACGAATGTAGGGTGGCGCCGGCGGCGATGAGCTTTTCCTGCATCGCTTTGACGTCATCGACTTCGAACGCGATATGCAGCAGCAGCGGATCCATCGAGGCATAATCCGGGACGGCATCGGGGGGATTGTGATAGATCTCGATCATCATGTTTTCATCGGCGTCGGAAAGGAAGTGCATTGAAACGGGGGGCTCGCCTTGGCGTTTGATTTTCATATCCAGGTTTTTCTCCCACCATTCGGCCATTTTAACCGGATCCTGGACGTTAATACCGATGTGTTCAAACCGTACCCGATTGACGCCAGCTTTGTTTGCATTCATAGAATTGCATCCCATAACTATAAGAAAACTCGTTACTAACACCACCATTCCTAAACCACACCTTTTTTTCCGGCAGAACATATCGTATTCCTTTCGATTCGTCATGGCCATCATCTTTCCAGGAACTCATCGATTCCCGCCTGGAGTTTGCGTGCCCTCTCCATCGTACGGTCGGCGGGGATCTCCCGATAGATATGTGCAATGT
>CAZNQT010000116.1:0-10622 GCA_964574885.1 uncultured Pirellulales bacterium | reverse complement strand
CTCTAAACCCCATCTCGTCAGACCGGAATGCCCAAAATTCATTCCCCTCACGAGAAATCGACCAAATCGACCGCTTGGTTTTTTGCACTGAACAAGTATTCTTTGTAACAAGCTCATACCAGACTCGTTTCTATCTATAGTTTCGTAGGGTAGGCTGTGCCTACCATTTCTGTCAGCTCTGTAGGATAGGATCTTAGCCCATGCGGTTTTGTTTTTAAAGCCCCCGGTGTCAACCGGGGGTCGATCACCAACTTCTAACGCCGGGTGACATCTTTCCACTGTAAGCGGAGAAGTCCTCGATTCCCCCCCCAATGAGCCCCAAGCGCAAGTGCGGGGGAAATGATTCTAAATCACTATCCGCTCTACGCTAAACGCTATTAGCTGTATGCTGCGGCCTATGCCCCACGCGTTAACTGAATCCGATTGTTAGGTTTTTATCTTTCAGGGCTATTCACAGTTGCCGTTCCATTTCATAAAAAGTCGCAAATTCCAATAGATCCTTGTTGCCGCATGCTTCATCTCCACCATCTCTTGAGTTATGGCATGGTTTGGATCCTGACAACAGAATAATATAAAATCCTTATTCATCGGACAGAGTTTCATATATCCTCCTTAAAATCCAACGGTATGAATCAGCGACGGATCGTCCGTCCGCTGCATTCAGTGGTTATGTTGCCTCGATTCGGATAAGGCCGATCCCACGTGTGAAAATATCCGAATCCTCTGTTAGCCATCTTATGGAATTCTCAGCCATTGGTGCAAGGTATTCGATCAATTGGAACAAAGAGAAAGGTTCTGCCAGTAGTCTTTCGTAGTATTCGCAGAGTTCACGGCCCGATGGTGACTCCAGGTAAATGGCCGGAATTACTGGAAAGCAACCCATTTTGACGGAGGAGTCAAACGGGTGTTCTATATGCTTGGTCGGGAATTTAATGTGTCCAAATCGCCTCCTGCGAGCATCCGTTGTTGCGATCTTGACGCCGCATAGGTCGCAGATTATCCCGTTGTATTCAAGTCCATCATATTTGCCGCATGCGCAACGATAATCGATTGAAGGACCAAAAATACGTTCATCAGTAAGCGTGCCAACATGTTCAGCCAATGGGGCAGAATTCGGGACTCGAGTCTTCGAAATCTGCCCAAATGACCAGGACCGAATCTCGCTATCTTCTGCAATTCGGAATTCTGATGTGAACGGGTCCGGTATCGGCATCGATGCTCCCAAGCAACTTAACGCTGGCAATAAGCTACGGGCGACAGATGGGCGGCCCGTCTTCGGGCCGCGCGGCTGTTGACCGTCAGCTTGATTGCGTTGTTCGGTTCTTGTCAAGACTCACGATGTACTCATCCAGCCCGCCATCAAACTTCGTGATGCGTTCATCTTGGAATGGAAATGACAGGAAACCAAGGAAACGTTTCAAGGCCTCGTCGGTCTCTGCACCCAGTCCAACAAAGGTCACAGTCTTCAGTTGGTGCTCCTGCAGAGATGATCGGATGAGGTGGTGCAAGTAGAAATCCGCCTGTCGATAAGAGCAGCCGACAACAATCAAGTCAGTATAGGAGGAAAGAGCAAGACTGGCGAGTTGCCACATGAGCCGAATCTTGGGGAACCTTCCATAATCCTTGAGCATAGTCGGCGGGATGATAACCGGCTCCAGAAGGCTACCACAACACGCGCAGATGTGCCCTCCCATCTCCCGTGTTTCCGCAAGATCCCGACAGTACATAACGCGGGAATGGTTTGGGCATGATGCGTCAGAACAACTGAACCAGTTCACCGCGCCATGGAGATGGTAAATCGAACCGAAGCTGACTTCCCTGACGCCTCGTGCAAGGATCGATCTGTTATCCTTGTATCCGTGGGCTTTCTCCTCCAGCAATTCCTGGAGCCTTTGAACATGCCCCGTCTTTGGCCGTGCATCGAGTCCGGAATATATCTTTGTCACCTTCTTACCGGCCTCCGCAGATCCACACGCTGGAGCTCTCTGCCAGTTCAGACGTTCGATCGTGTTCTCTGCGATCAAGTCGTAGTTTAAGGTGATAATGTGATCGGTCTCTTCCAGCGAGGCAAACATCTGTGCATGCTTCTCGCACAGTTCGTGTGAGCCTCCAAGAAGAACACTTGCGACCTGCTGGGTTAGGATTTTCTTGATACGCGGGAGTTCCTGGGAGGGCGCGAACGGTCTGTCGTGAGAGAAGACCGTCGAGTTCCAGCCCGGTCCTCGAAAGGCGTAAACGTTCTCAATGTTCTTCCAGATTCGGCTTCCCATGTCGGAGAGGGCACAATCCAAATACGTGAGACAGTCTTCGATGTCGCCTTTCGCGCCGTTGTGCTGGAACGTGTGAATGAATCCAGCGACCGCTTGCCGGTCCTGCTCAGATGGCCAGTCCCACGTGTCACGATTGAGTATGGCATCGAGAAGCTGTGCGCCCAGTGGCAGATGCTGGTCGGAACCTGCTGACGCCCCCGCGCCAATTAACCAGACTGTAGACATTGCTTCCTTTCTGAACCGAACAATGTTTATATGGTTTCCACATAATACCCCATAACTCTCTGAGTGTTAGCATAACACCCCAGGCCTTTCGTCATTCTTATGCACGCGAAGTACACGGTGTGTACACGTAACACGCAGAAATGCAATCTGCACCAAAAGTATGTCTAGCATGGCCCTTATAAAATCAACTGTCATGTCAATGGTTTTTTATTGTGGAAAAGTTCATATATATCTAGTTCGTAAAATCCATTTCTATCAATAATGGGGAAATCGGAGCCTTGCCATCTTAAATTAAGGATTCTTCTTTTAATGGATAAATGCAGGCCCAAGCATGTTGCAAAAACGGTTCTACGAGGCAGTTGTTCTAACTGAAGTCTTCTCATATTTGTTTGATCGAATCCAAAACCAAGAAAGAATATTCTTTCAGCTTCGGCTAGCAGTTTATGCGATTTTTGGAACGCCGGGGATACTTCTTCAGGATTAGCTGTTCTTATTAAATCAATATTTTTATAACTCCTTATCACAGCATATGAGCTGCCGCTTGAATCGTAAGATATTTCTGTGTCATTACTTTGCCACGCAAGAGAACCGAGGCTGCCGTAAACGTGAATAATTGGAATTGCGTTTAATGCATCACGAATCTCGTGATTGGGCGGATCAGAAACACTCTTGATGGCTTGATGCAAATAATGTTCCAAAGAACGGTCATAATTGAACGTTATTACGGACAACTGATTTTTCTTAAATTTGTCAAGGGAGAAAGGAGAACTTATCAATTGTTCCCATAACGTTTGATACCAACTTTCCCTTTTCAATTTTAACTTTTCTAGTTCTTCATCCGACATTGTGTTGCGAAATAAAACGGGTGATTTTTCAAGTGGAAGTAGTGCCAGTGCAATTGCTTTTCTTCCAACTTCGTCATATTTTTTTTGATTTTCTAGAAAAGCATCGACGGACATTTGCGCTTTATTTAATACAGTTTGAAAATGACGGTAATAGTCAGGATCGACATTAATATCGAGTAATTGTTTGCTTGTTACGCCAATTGGTGGACCAACTGATGTATAAGTATCTATGGGAGTGCATATTTTCCGAACTAATTCTTTTCCGGTTGGAAATCCATAAGGAACACTAGCACCTGCTCCTAATACTAAGACAGTTTTTTTTGTTATCATTACTTACAATCCTACTAATCCCTTAAAATACGCATACGCGGCTGTTTGGGCGACCAGAGGCCCGACGAGCTTGCCTAATTCGTAGATGTCTTTAGCCGCCTCTTTGACCTTGCCCTTGGCGATGTCTTCCAACGCTCCGCCTACGATGTCCAGGGCCTTATCCTTGGCGATCTTGTGAAAGCTCTTGCTCTCTTTATGTATATTTTACCGGTATATTCGCAACTAATGTGGGTAATACACCAATATTATCTTTAATCCATTTTTCCTTTCTTGGCACACATTTCACACTGACATCTTCCTTATTTACACACCCCTCCCAATAAGGTTTAATATTGAAAAGAGATAGCTTGCCTTCTTCGTTATCTGTTCTTGAAAGAGGATTGCCTGAGTATGCCTCCATTAATGTTGCCATAGGGCTTTTTTTCTCCTCGGACACTTTATTGATACGTAGCTTCTCACCTAACATTAAACATTTATTTTCTGGTTCACCACCTAACTTGTGGCCTTGAATTTCCAAGTCATTTACAAGAGACTCAATTTCATATTCATATACCCCATCAAATGGTACAGTACCAGGAATCCATTCAACATCCTGAATAGAAATAACTAATGACAAGAAGGCCTTAAGACAGAATTCTGCCGAATCTTCACGCCAGTTGCCGGGGTGTCCATATTTGTTTTGATCCCATGAAGTCTCAAAACCTTCCTTATCAGCATACTTATGCACTATGGGTAAAAATTCTTGTAGCTGCAAATAATCATTCGCACTGACTCCATAAGCGGTTAATTTGATAGCGTCTTCTGCTTTTGTACTTGCAACAACTAAGCCTCGTAATGTTGTTTGTTCATTAAATAGCACATATCCAGCTTTGGCCAACTCTTCCAAAACACTTTTATATTCTCCTTTTGAGTAATATTCCTGAGCTTTATGATAGTATGATTTGATTTTATGGTTTATTATTAATTCAGACTCATCAAGATCATCGAATGTTATATTCAAATATTGTTTGCAGCAGTTTGAAATGTGGCCATACACGTTTTTACCAACTCTTCGCCATTGATCTTGGTTAGGTAAAATCCCTCTATGTTTCAACGAGTTTCTTGTTGAGTTTAGTCTACTAAAAAAATCCCTGCCAGGGACGTGTGCACCGGAAGAATCTTGTTTTTTTATCTCGCCGATATAATCCATCAAAGTGGCTCTATCTGATCTCGGACGACATTTACGATGTTCTGCAATAGCTGACATTGCCAATTCGGCAGCATCATGGGCGGCTAAAACATGTTTTGCTAATTGAAAATTAGAGGGCCTTTCTATAATTGCATTTTTTATAGGCAACAAAAACGATTTACATAACATCAAACGATTGATTACTTCTTGAGATAAACACACAGTAAATCTCCTTATTCTTAATCTTGTAGCCTAACCTTAACATGCCATAATTTATCAAAAATCGATACTAATTCACTATGAGTGTTGGTCTCAAATTGCCACTTTAATCTTAACGATAGTTTCGCTTCGGATAGGTTCGTTCTGGAGAGATCCGCTCCGGATAGGTTCGTTTTACTGAGGTCTGGTTTAATATTCGGATTCTCTTCACGCCATTGATTCATGCTTCAACTCCATGTTTGAGAATCTTTAGATGTTCCGAATTCGCCATAAAAAATCCCCTAATTTTTTGTTGAGCTGATAATACTACAATCCTCTGATAAATAAAGAAATTTCTTCCTTTTTTAACACCGCCCCGGAAGCTACAAAACCTTCTTCCCACTGAGGACTGAGCACTGAGTAAAGAGCACTATTTTTCGTGCCTTGTGAGCTTTTTGGTAGCCCATTAAAATCTGCGTGTATCTGCGTTCATCTGCGGTTCCAAATTATAATCGCGGCTGCGCCGCCCTATCGTACCCGATCGATCTCCACCGGATAGTGCTGCCAAGGAATCGCGCCGGTCTGCGATATATGATTCCGCAGCGCCGTAAATAGCTTCCGGTACATCGGGTGCTTGGCGCCCAGGGGCCGTCCTTCCCGGGGATCGTCTTTAAGATTATACAACTCCAGCGGCTCGAACGGCGAATTTTGTTCCAACTTGAAATCCCCGTAACGCACCGCGTAATAATCCTGACCGCCGTAACGATTCCCTTCCCGCCGCATCCAGAACAAAATACGATCCTCTTCAGGCTGCGATTTTCCCAGTAGCGTGGGCAATATCGAACGACCGTCGATCTCATGTTCGAACTTCGCGCCGGCCGCTTCGCAGAACGTCGGATACAAATCCATCATCAGTGCCACCCGCTCGCTGCGCGTACCGGCCTCAATCCGGCCGGGCCAGACCGCGCACATCGGCTCCTTGATCCCGCCTTCGTACATATCCTGTTTGCCCCCCCGCAGCGCTCCGTTGTTCGCGCCTGCTCCCAACTGACCGCCATTGTCCGAACTAAAGACTACCAGCGTATTTCGATCCAGTCCGGTTTCCCGCAGCGCCGCGAGCACTTTTCCGATCCCATCGTCGAGATGTTCGATCAAAGCTACCAGTTTTGCGCGCTTTTCCGTGATGTTTTGCTCGCGTTTTTTGACCTTTTCCAGCCATTCCGGCGGTGGTTGGATCGGAGTATGCGGGGCATTATAGGCAAGATAGAGAAAATACGGGTTTTCCTCCTGCGACCGCTCCCGCAGGTACTCCACCGCCCATTGCGTGAACAAATCCGTGGCATGCCCTTTCGGATCAATCTCTAACTCGTTGCGACGCATATAATTACGACCATGCCGCCGATGAGTGTAATAATCATCCATCATATCCCCCAAAAATCCGTGGAAGAAGTCGAATCCGCGAAAATTGGGTTTGTTTTGAAATCCCAGGCCGAGGTGCCATTTGCCGATGATGGCGGTGTGATAATTGGCGGATTTGAGGACGGTGGGGAGGAGGACGGCATGGGGCCAGAGGAAGCCCCAGTTGTCTTTGATGTGGGTGCGGATGACGCCGGGTACGCCGACGAGATCGGGATAGCGTCCGGTCAAGAGCGCCGCGCGAGTCGGGGAACAGACGGGACAATTGGCGTAGAAGTTATCAAAGCGCATCCCCTGTTTCATTAAGCGGTCGAGGTTGGGGGTACGCATATCCTTGGCGCCATAGCAGGCCAGGTCGCCGTACCCGAGATCATCGACTAAAATCATGAGAATATTAGGTTTGCAGGTAGCGATATTATTTGAGGCCGTACCTCCTGCCCCAAGACAATAATTCGACATCGCCCAGGCCGCGGCGCCGGCACCTACGTTTTTGAGAAAATTTCTACGATTCATAATCACCTCTTGATTCATACATGTGAGACTCTACAATAGTTTGACAGATATCATAATGAATACCGCGAAAAAGAAAAAGAAGAAAAAGAAGCAACATCCCGCCGTCGATTATTTATTTTACCTACTCGTACGGGTGATCGCCCTATTTATACAGATGTCGGACGTAAACACGTCGCTGCGGACGGCGCGGTTTTTGGGACGATGTTTATATTACATCTATCACCGGGGCCGGCTACGGGCGATGGAGAATCTCCGCCTGAGTTACCCGGAGAAATCACTGACGTGGCTGGAACAAACGACGCGGCGCAGCTTTGAGCATATCGTCATGCTGGCGTTCGACGTGCTCTACACGACGCGTCTGATCCGGATCTCGACCTGGACAAAATACCTTGAGTTTGACCAGATAACGGAGCCGTTACGGCTTATGCTGCACCACCGCGGGGTCATCATGGTAACGGGACATTACGGCAATTTTGAAGTACTCGGTTACGCCTTAGCGGTGTTGGGGCTGGAGTCGTACAGCATTGCGCGTCCGATAGACAATCCTTATATCAATAAATTTCTGTTGGGCGTACGCGAGCGTCAGGGTCAGAAGATCATCGATAAAAAAGGCGCGACGACCGATATGCTTGAGATACTGGATTCCGGTTCGATCCTGAGTTTTATCGCGGATCAGAATGCCGGACGGAAAGGGATTTTTGTGGACTTTTTCGGGAGGAAGGCTTCGACGTATAAAAGCATTGGTTTGTTGGCGATGCAATACGATCTGCCGATTATCGTGGGTTACGCCCGGCGAGTCCAGGATCAGTATCGATTCGAGTTAGGCTACCATCGCATCATCAAACCAGAGGAATGGAAAGAACAGGACGATCCGCTGCGCTGGATTACCGCCGAATACACTCGAGGGATCGAAGGCATTGTCCGAGCGGATCCGGAACAATACTGGTGGGTGCACCGGAGATGGAAGACGCGCCCGCGGGAAGAGCAATCGTAGTCACTCAAATCAAACGATAGATAGATCTGCTCAGGCTGCGCCAGAGCATGCCACCCGGCATAAGAGGAGTTGTGGGTTGCGAGTTGTGAGTTGTGAGAAGGAGATTTTTCGCTGCGCTCATGGTTTTATCATTATCATGCTTAAACTCGCTATCGCTCGTGTAAGCAAACCACCCGTCGATTGGTAATTTTACTGGAATTTATTAAGTCCATACCCTAAACTATAGGTTACAAGGACAAAAAAATTGTCCGTAATTACAATCAAAAAAAGTAGGATATTTTGGAATTTCGCGTAGAGAGTGAGGATACAATTTTTGAATTTACTCGTTTTCATGGTCCTATCTGCCATAACCACCGGGAGTATATCCTTACCGAATGAGAGGCTGGTGCGGGATCCGAATTACCGGTTCGCCACGCTGGAAGAAGGCCGGAACATAATTACCGCGCAAGACGAATACCTCACAGCCCTGAGTCCGTTCGACCGAGCCGCGCGTATGAAAACGGATCAGGATGTATCTCCGAAAGAATTTATTGAGTTCCTTTCCCACAACGTTACGGCCTGGACGCCCCAGGAAATCGAGAAACTCAAGAAGATTGTGGATTCGGTACGGAAGGACATTTCGGATTATCCTTTACGATTTCCGCGGGACATATATCTGATCAAAACCACCGGGAAGGAGGAAGGTCAAGCGAGTTACACGCGCCAAAATGCCATTTTCTTTCCGGCAAGGCTATTGAACCCGTCGGACTCTCATTTGAAAAAGCTTTTCATTCACGAGCTCTTTCATATTTATTCCCGCTACAATCCCAAGGATCGTAATTCATTATATCATGCGATCGGATTCGTTCCGTGCAATGAGATTGAAATTCCACAGGAGCTCCAACCGGTCAAACTAACCAATCCCGACGCTCCCCGGAATTGTCACTACCTGACGGTCAAACATCAAGGCGAGGCGATTCAGGTCGTGCCGTTTATATATTCCCGACAGAAGCGATACGACGTGAAAAAAGGAGGAGAATTTTTTAATTATCTGGTCTTTCAATTATTAGCGATCGAAAAGGAGGGAGATCGCTGGAAACCCAGAACTCAAGACTCCAA
Source organism: uncultured Pirellulales bacterium (assembly GCA_964574885.1). Classification (GTDB taxonomy): domain Bacteria; phylum Planctomycetota; class Phycisphaerae; order Sedimentisphaerales; family SM23-30; genus JAFGFX01. The sequence continues at coordinate 1,565 of CAZNQT010000116.1, read as the reverse complement.
GCCGATACTTCTCGACGTGTCTGAGGTAGAAGGATTTTATGAGAACATCGGGCGGAACACCCATTATATCATCCATCCGGAGGAAATTCTGGCGGAAAATTTCGTTCTCCTGATACAGAAACAAAACCATATCCCATCCCCGGAAATTATAACGCGGATAAAAAATATTTTATCGCAGTCCGATCATAAATCGTCTGCCGATTCGAGTTCCAAGCCGTAAATTAGAATTGGTGTGCATTGCACACCCTACCCCCAGCCTTGCAGTATTCCGCCGAAGTTATCTTCGCCGAGGGCAGCGGAGCTACATTCACTTGTCGATACAATGGAACAGGGCATTTGTCCCCCGTTTACCAGCGGGGGCTTTATAGGGCGATCACACAGGATCGCCCCTACGGACTCGTTGGCTGTCACACAGCAAGTGTTTTTTACCTTGGAACACGGCCAAGATGGCCGTGGCATGCATTCGTGGGTGAACGTGAATATAAATGCCAATACGTAACATTGATACAGTTTAACTGAAAAGAGAGCACGGTCGCTGCAACGACCGTGCTCGGATGCCTGACCAAAACCCACCAAACTATTTATCTTTTTGTTGGCATCACCTCCTTCGTTCATACATAAAGGGTTTTTATATCTCATACTCTGCAGAGTTACACTTTACGATTCAGGTTCCAATTTTTGCGTATCGGAGTTGGCATCCACTTGATCCGGCGGTTTGACGGCGCCCGGTATATCTTCGACGAAAATGGGATTCGTTCGGGCAGCATTGTTCGAATCACCGTTTTGGGTTGTTGCCGAGCCTGGATCGTCACCCTCCGGATACAGCCACAGGTTCAACTTTCTGCCATTTTCCTGCAACCACTGTAAAATCGCGCCGAGACCCAAAAGAAGAAATGCGCCGAGCAGCAATATGATACCCTTGCCATACTGCCAATGCCAGACCTGCTGACTCGCTCTGGTCAGTCCCACACCGGCGGGCAAGACCAAAGCTATCCCGAATAATCCCATCTGATTCGTAATCAAAGCTCCCAATGCCAGCAAGAGACAGGTAAACAATCCATAGGCCTGAAAGGGATAGTAGGCGAAGGCGCCCATCTGCGTGTGCCAATCGATAGGGAAATACGAGGGCACCGGATCGTGATAGGCCTTGAGGGTATGCAGGACCGCCAAGCCCATTGCAGCCCAGGCCAGGGCATATCGGGATTTGCGCGTGTGGCTAAGCAGAACGACCACCACGCCGGCAGCGAGAAAGATCGGTGAAAAGTACCACTGCGCCCACTCGATGCCCAGGGCCCACATAACGGCATACAACTGGGTAACGGTCAGCACGAGAAAGACGGCCGGGAGAATCCAGGGCACCCACCATTGTTTCAAAGTCTGAACCACTTTCTGCCGATCGCGAGCCATCTGCCAACGAACCAGGATCAGATGAGCAGCAACAAGGAGTGCAACCAACCAGCAGAAGAGATATGCCAGACCGTGCTGCGTACTGTTCCGCTCGGTATAACCACTGAGTACCGGCGCCGGCAGTGCCAACATCAGAATCCAGCAGCAGCAGCTTATCC
>CAZNQT010000115.1:0-10762 GCA_964574885.1 uncultured Pirellulales bacterium | reverse complement strand
GTCTTGGCGTGCATGCCGCTATCGACGGTGAAATCCACCTTGAAATCTTCCATGGCCGGATAGATAAACTCCTCCACCACCGCCGGCAGCCGATGGATCTCGTCGATAAACAGTACGTCCCCTCGCTGCAGGTTCGTCAGGATTCCCATCAAATCCCCAGGCCGGGTCAACGCTGGGCCGCTGCTCGTCTTGAGATGCGCCCCCATTTCGTTCGCGATCACATGCGCCATAGTTGTCTTGCCCAGCCCCGGCGGACCATGTAGTAAAATATGTTCGACCGGTTCGCTCCGCTGTTTCGCCGCGGTTAAAGCAATGCGAATCTTGGCGATGGGTTTTTCCTGCCCGATACATTCGTCCAGCGTCTGAGGCCGCAGCGTCAGATCAAACCGATCCTCCTCCGGTTCCTGTCTCGATGCGTCAATGATCCGTTCTCGTGCCATAATAAATAGTTACGAGTTTCTCGCTTCTGGTTAGGTGGTAAGTAATTTCCGAAATAGTTTCACCGCTTCATTAATTTGTTCCGCCGATACATCCAGGTGCGTTACAGCTCGGATCGTATCCGGTCCCGTAGCTAACATGTGTACGCCGGACTGGAGCAACTTCCCCGCTAACGTCGCTGCCGACATCGTCGTAATCTGAAAGATCACAATATTTGTTTCCACCGTATCCGGATCCAACTCTATACCCGCAAACGAAGCAATGCCCGCTGCTAGCGCCTTGGCATTGGCATGATCCTGCGTCAGACGCGCGCGATGCCGTTCCAGCGCGAAGAGAGCGCCGGCGGCGATGATCCCCGCCTGGCGCATACCGCCGCCGACCATCTTGCGAAACCGCCGTGCCCGATCGATGAATGCCTCTGTACCCGCCAGTGCCGAACCGACCGGCGCTCCCAATCCCTTCGAAAAACACACGCTCACGGAATCAAAATATTGAGCATACTCGCACTCCGGAATACCCGTCGCGACCGAAGCGTTCCACAACCGCGCACCGTCCAGGTGTAATTTCAGTTTCGCTTCCCGCGCCGCTTGAGCTACGTCATTAATGGCCTCAATCGACCAGACGCTACCCCCGCCTCGATTATGCGTGTTCTCCACACAAACCAGTTTCGTCGGTGCGAAATGATAATTCTTGGGCCGCAGCGATCCTTTCACATCGTCGGCCGTAAATACGCCCCGCACTCCCGGCAGCAATCGACACATTACGCCCGACACTCCTCCCGGCGCGCCCGCTTCGTAAAAATAACAATGGGCGTTCTCGTCCAGCAGGATTTCATCCCCCGGCTCCGTATGGGTTCGGATCGCCACCTGGTTGGTCATACTCCCGGAGGGCATATACACGGCTGCCTCTTTCCCGAGAACCTCAGCAACTCGTTTTTCCAGTGCATTTACCGTGGGATCATCGCCCAAAACGTCATCGCCCACCTCGGCATCCGCCATCGCCTGCCGCATCCCCGCCGTTGGCCTCGTTACCGTATCACTCCGTAAATCTATCACGAAACTACTCCTGCCTTAATTCGATATACTGCTTGAACTAATGTATCGGTTGATTGAACCTCATCAAACATCTGGGTGGCCCGGAGGATCAATTCCTCGGCTTCGGTTTGACGTTCACCTAGCTGCAATAAAATTTCCAGCGCTTCCCGTTCGATATCCGAGAGCGGCTTGTGCGCCACGCCGGCGCGGGCCGCCTCCAGGGCAAAGTCGCCCATCTTGCCTTTTAATTCCGCAATAATCTGCTGGGCAGTGCGTTTGCCAATCTCCGGCAGCGTCGAGAGCATCTTGTCGTCTCCGCTTTCGATATAGGAAGCGACTTCGGATAACGGCTTGGCCAACGCCCGCAGCGCCTTGCGGATTCCGATGCCCTTAACCGAAATAAACCGCTGAAAAAATTTCTTGTCCCCGGCATGTGGAAAACCAATTATACGAGGGATTAAATTTCCCCCCGCGGAACTGCCTTCGTAATATTCCAGACAATATAACGTAATGGGCCGATTCCTCTGCTCCGACAGGTCGCTCACTGTATAGCCCGGCACCATCAACTCATACGCAAGATCACCCACCTCAAGGACGACCGAATTCGACTCGGTATCCAGTTCTAATAACGTACCGGTTATCCGTGCGATCATAGTAAATCAATTCTCAGTTGTGATTGATTTTCATGTGGCACAGCCGCCCTCGGCTGTGTATCCGTGTTAAGCATATCATGCTGATTCAAACGTTCAGTTTCGGTTTCGAAAGTTCGGTAAGGCAGCACATCGCAATGGCCAGGGCATCCGCTACGTCTGCCGGCGCCGGTAGTTCCGCCAACTGCAATTGCGTCTGCACCGCGCGTTGCATCTGTTCTTTGCCCGCCCGTCCGCTGCCGGTCAAGGATTTCTTGATCCGCGTGGCCGAAAAGTCACGTACCTCGATCCCACGCTGCGCCGCCGCCAGTAAAAACATCGACCGCGCATGTCCCATCAGGATCGCCGTCCGGGGATGCTTGTAATGCGAATATAATTCCTCTACCGCCATCACGTCCGGCGCCTGCTCCGAGAGCAGGGCATCGGCGTCAAGGTATATCTGCTTCAGTCGCTGCGCCAACGGCAGGCTCTCATCCGCCCGAATCGTCCCGGCATCCAGCACCTGCACTTCGTTCCCCCCCGGTGCGATCAACGCATACCCGCTCGTTCGTAATCCCGGATCCACACCCAATACTTTCATAGTAAAATTGTAATCCTCCCCCTTCTCTACTCATTTACTCATCTACCCATCTACTTATTTACCCATTCACTCTTTCCGCCACGTGGTCGTCTTATCCGGATGATCTTCCAGCGTAATCCCGACCGCCTTGAGCTTATCTCGAATCGCATCGGAGAGGGCGAAATTTTTCTGCTTTCGAGCCTCCGCCCGCAGTTCGATCAAAAGTGCCATCAACTGCTCCGTCATAGTATCTCCCGTTGCCTGCGTCTCCAGCGGCCCGGTCAGCAGACCCAGCGCCTGACCTAACGACGTCAACATTCGCGCCCCCTCCAGCACCAGGTCCTTGGCTTCGCGGCGGGCCTGAATCTCCTGCCGTTGCTGATCGAGATATCGATTGATCCCCGTGCACAGATCAAACAAAACCGCTATCCCGGCCGCCGTATTAAAATCATCATCCAGCTCTTCCAGATACCGCAACTTCGCCTGCGTCACCAACTCGATAAATGCCTGATCGGCGGGCGCGTTCGTTTGTTCTTTAAGTTTCTCAATCGCACAAGTTGTATTATACACATCTTCGCCCGTCAACCGCTCTACTCGCTCCAGCAGACGATACAGATTCCTCATACCCTTGTGCACCGCTTCAATCGCCTCATCGGAAAAATCGATCGGCCGACGATAATGCGTACTCAACAGAAAAAACCGAATCACGGCCGGTGGGAATTCGGCCAGCAGTTCGCTCAGGGGCTTGATGTTGCCCAGCGACTTGCTCATTTTTTCCGCTTTCCATTCGCCGCCCGTCGCCTTGGTCTTCACCCGCGTCAACCCGTTGTGCATCCAGTATTTCGCAAACGGTTTGTTCGTCGCCGTCTCCGACTGAGCGATCTCGTTCTCGTGATGCGGAAACACCAGGTCGATTCCTCCGCCGTGAACATCAAAATACTCACCCAGGTATTTCATACTCATCGCCGAGCACTCGACGTGCCAGCCCGGTCGGCCCCGTCCCCAGGGCGAATCCCAGCCGATCTCCGCGTCGGCCTTCGCCGATTTCCACAACGCAAAATCGCCCGGATTGCGCTTGCCGCTGCCGCTCAGTTCCCGCGAGGCATCCCATTGATCGTCGCTGCGCCGATTCGACAATTTGCCGTAATCCTGGCACTTGGTAATATCAAAATACACATCGCCCCCCACTGCATACGCTGCATCCCGCTCCCCCAACTGCTGAATAAGATGGATGATATCGTCGATATGCTCCGTTGCCCGCGGATATTGATCGATACTGTTCACCCCCAGCTTTTCCATCGCCTCGAAATACGCGGCACTGATTTGCGTTGCCAACTCTTCCGTCGAAATCCCCAGTTCCTTCGCCTCGTTGATAATCTTGTCGTCCACGTCCGTGATATTGATCACCAGCCTGACGTCATACCCTTTATAGTTCAGGTATTTCTTAAACGCATCGAAAATCACCGGTCCCACCGCATGTCCGATGTGACTTTCCTTATAAACCGTCGGCCCGCAGACGTAGATTCCCACTTTGCCCGGCTCCACCGGTTCGAACAATTCCTTCTCATTCCTCAACGTATTATAAATCCGCAATGCCATCCTCTGTTTGCCTCAAATCGTCAATCTCGATTCATATTATGTGGCACACCCGCCCTCGGGTGTGCTCTGTTATTTCTTCCTACCTACATCAGGTAGGGTGTGCATTGCACACCATTTATCTCATCTTCTTGGCGTCGCAGCGCCTTTGCGTAAAATATTTTTTAGCGGCTATTGGTTTTTCTTCGCTAATCCAACTACAGCCATACACGCTATCGCCTCGCCCTTGCCGATCGGCCCTACTTCTTCATCCGTTTTCGCCTTGATATTGACGGCATCCTCTGCCAGATCCAGCATCTTCGCCAATCGTCGTCGAATCGTCGGCTTATAGGCCTTCAGTTTCGGCTTCTCCGTAATAATGGTTACGTCCACGTTCACCGGCGCGTATCCGCTCTGCCCTACCTTGTCCAGCGTTTGCGCCAGCAGCAATCCGCTGTGGATTCCCGCATACGCCGGGTCCGTATCCGGATAATGCTCGCCTATGTCTCCCAGTCCCGCCGCGCCCAGCAGAGCATCAATGACCGCGTGCAGTACCACGTCCGCGTCGCTGTGTCCCGCCGGCCCGACCTCCGAGGTCACCTCCACGCCGCCTAAAATCAGCTTCCGACCCGCCGCCAGCCGATGCAAATCATAACCTTGTCCTATTCGTACGATCACTCTATCCCTTTCCTGTGATTTTTCCATGTACCTTATCACACCTTTCTAAAAAAGCAAGAAGTTATACCGTTCACCTAAAACCATTAAATCGCCCTCGCTGTCAACCGAAGGTCGAACGCCAAACGACCTTCAATATTTAGCCCTGCGTTTCACGCGGGGTTTCTTCTGCCTCGACGAGTGGCGCCGTCAATCCCGATGTACCTCGGGAGAGTTTGGAAGTTAGTGTTACCGATGCAATCTACGTTTTCTATTCATCTTTAAACCGGCTTTTACCTCCTCCTTCTTGGTCCCGACTTGGTATTAATTTTGTTTTGGCGAATGCAAACAGATATCCGAATACGAATCCTCCGATATGTGCATACCATGCTACATTGGAACTACTCCTCATGCTTTCCAACGTTAAGGAAAATATCTGCAATCCGAACCAGAATCCCAGATAGAACAGTGCCGGTACGTGAATAATTCGGCACAGGCAAAAAACCTTTATCCGTGCCGAAGGATAAAAATACAAATACGCTCCCATGATCCCGGATATGGCGCCGCTGGCCCCTATCGCGGGTGTCGTGGAACCGGGATGCGCCGCGGCGTGCACCAGATCCGCCGAAATCCCGCATAACAGATAGAATCCCAGATAGCCCAGTCGGCTGAAGCGGTCCTCGACATTATCGCCAAACAACCAGAGAAAGAACATGTTCCCGATCAAATGAATCCAACCGCCGTGCAGAAACATCGACGTGAGTAGGCCGACGCTGAATATCTTAGACGGGACGGACCCATATTGTTGATAATAGCTGCGTGACTCCCCCATGACCGTTAACTGCAAAATGAAACTCAGCACGCACATTCCGATCAGACACACGGTGATATAAGGAAAACGATATCGCGGCGTATCATCGGAAAGGGGAACGATCACTGTGGGACCATACAAGAGCCACGGATAGTAACCCCGCCCCATCAGATCGCTGGTATCGTCGAAGTTGCGTTGCCGCTTGACCAGATCGACCGCAATAGCACGCATCTTTGGACTTTCCTTTATGTAACGAGCGACGTGACGAACTTCCCCCCCGTCGGCCCAGATCCCCTCACACTCGCGGCAGCGATCTAAAAATATATTGGAATCGTACGCATAGTTAAATTTTCGCATCCCCTGTCCGCACCGGGGACAACACCGTTCCGGCTCCTGCTGATCCTGGGGCTGCTCCACTACCCGTTTTTCGAACAAATTTACCTCCTCCGACGGGACATCATCGCTTTCCGATAAATCTTTGACGAACTCAACGAATTCCCCTCGGTCGAACCAGATGCCCCGACACTGCGGACATACATCCAGTACGGCCTTCGGGGCCTTCCACTCTCGCAAACGAATCGAACATACCGGACATTTCATGGTCGAATCCCCTGGAGCATAAAATAATCCTTTTCTGACCAAACATCTCTCTATCACATTCAGTGTAACCGATACACAAAATTTATCAATCCTCTCCCCTCATGAAGATGGCAACCTTCTTTGCGTCAATCATTCCTTTGATACGATATCGACTTGATCTTCACCCCATCCCCTTTGCTGCCGCTGAATACCGGATCCAACCTCAATCCGGTAATCACTCCCTTATATTCCGGAAGTCCTGCCAGATCGATCTCGTACGTTCGATACTTGCCGTCTGTCTGCACCGTAAATGTTTTGCTCTTCCCGCCGTTAAAATGCTGCTCCGCGTGCGTTTTCCAGAAGAGCTGCGCCTGGTTCTGCTTGGTCTGAAACGCCGCCCGGAGATACAGCTTCGGTACGTCTTTGGCTCGCCAGAAGCCCGCCGGTCCGATCATCTGCGGATCGCCCTTCTCCGGTCGGATATGCAGCTCCCCTCGAATTGGCCAACCCGTATCCGTCGCGTTGTGATACACCCAGTGTTGTCGATCTTTCACGAATCGATAATCCGGCAGCGTTTTCTTCGACGCATGCTGATATACGTAATCCCGAATCTCTTGCAGCGTCCCTACGATCAATACATACTCGTTATTATATTGAATGTTGTGATCCAGGATATCGCGGTGTATCGGCGCGATATATCCCGTCGAGACATCTTTGGACCCGCCCACGCCCGGTGTGCCGAAAAAGCCCCCCTTAAACGAAAAACAATCCGGTTTCCAAATCCCCACGCCCCGATCGTCCTCACGTACTAGCGCCGCCCAGTTCTCCGTCGCCAACCAATTCTCCCATATCCCGTCCGGCGCATCCTGAAAACCCCGCCAGACATTCTTAATCCGTGTTAACTTCCCCCCCGTAAACGGTTGATCCCCCGTATATGTAAACAGCCGATACCATATCCCGTTCGTATAGAGCGCCGGCAGCTCCTGCTCTCGCCCGGGATACTGCGTCTTGTCCGTTCGTTGATTGTTAATCCGACTCCGTACCAACGCTGTGTTCTTTTCCAATCGAATCCAGGTTTCAAACGTGCATTTCCCCGGCTCGTTTTTCAAAGGCCAATGCATGGGAATACATTTCACGTACAATTCCTTGCCGTCGTTACGATGCTCGGTCACCTTCGACCGATACCCGTAACAATCTCCCGATTGAATCGGATTCCACCCTAGCACCGCCCACGATTGAGCCGGTTTCTTACCGTTTGGCTCGAACGGCGTCGGGCCCGAATAAAACGACATCTGAATCTGTCGGCCCCAATCGTGATTGTTGATAATATTCTTGCCTTCCTTCACCGACGCCAGATACGTGATCGATCCCCCCAGATTCAAATCCACCCCGATCCGAACCTGACCGTTATCCAGATAACTCATCTTCTCTTGCGGCGCTCTACCCTTCTCCGCCCCCACTGCAAACTCTCCCTTGCCAATCCATATCGCTATGCACGCCAACACTATTTTTACTCGTCTGATCATTTCTTCATTCCTTCATACCTGATCCCTATATCACTGAATCATAATAACGGATTCCTACTCCAATAAAAAGTTTATAACTGCATACCGCGAAATATAACCCCCGGTGGTAACCGGGGGACGAGCGCCCAGTTCTTTCAAATCATAAATGAGCCGCCAGCGCCAGCGACCGAACAATAAAAAATTGTGCCACAGCCGCCCTCGGCTGTGCTTTATACAAATGTGCTACGGCCATCTTGGACGTGCTCCTTTAATCTCCGGACGGGTGGCACGGACAAGCGTAGCTTATCCGTGATTCCTCGTCTTATATGTAGCGCCGCTGCTAACTGTCACTTGCTGATTGGAACCTTTGAATTTCGATCATTGGAATTTGTTTCGGATTTCAAATATGATAGATGTCGGGTGGCAGCCTCAAGCGAGTCTGCGAGCTTGGGGCTGGTCGAATTTCATATTTCTCACAACTCACAACACCTAACTTCCCATTCGTTTCTCATTTCGCATTGTTTATTTTTCATTTTATATTTTCCCCGGGCATTTTCTTTCTTCGTCATTCATCATTCGTTATTGATTCGTCATTCGGTCTTCGTTAATTCGTCATTGCCAATGTAGGGTTGGGGCCTTGCCCCACACATTTAAAGCCCCCTCTGGTAAGAGGGGGACAGATCACCCTATCCCTTCAAATCATAAATGAACCGGAAGCGCCGGCGACCGGGCTATCCAATGTCATTCCTGCGCAGGGGCAGGAATCCATCTTACTGTATACTTTGAACTGTGAACCATGAACCATTTTTAATTAGCCCCCGGACCGGTGCCGGGGGTCTATTTCGACCCGCAGGGTCGATTTGATAATAGCCCGCTCCCTTCAGGGGCGTGAAATCGGACCGCCCCCAAACTCCCCCGTCCCGTAGGAACCTATGGAGTGCGAAAGCGCCAGCTTTCGCTTTTTTCTTTCGCAAGCTACGCTTGCGAAAGCCACTCACCCGAACTCACATCCCTCCGAAATTGACGGTCGGGTGGCACCTTTCTGGCGCAGCCAGAGAGGTGCTTATTCTTGACCTCCCGCAGCTCCTCACTCCCCTTGAGTAATATTCCGGCAACATAAAACATTAAATTTCAGGGTTGTATTTCGTAAAACCTTATCGGGTGGCAACCATCGAGTCCGCTAGGTGGATGTTGAATGTGGCACAGCCGCCCTCGGCTGGGCTTTATACAAATATACCACGGCCATCTTGACCGTTCCACCTTAGCCCCCGGACCGGTGCTGGGGGGAAAAATACCTCCATTCCAATAGAATTCAACCCTCCATTTGTTCTTGTTTTCCGATTACAACAATTGGTATAATATAACCTCATATTGGGAATCAGGTTATGGGAAGCAGGAAAATAACAAACGGCTCTACGTAAGAATCACATATAAATATATAATGGTTATAGGTTAAGATTGGGGAAGGTGATTAGGTGGCAAAATGAGATATCTACCGCTAATTTTTATAGTTCTAATGATTGGATGTAAAAATGAAAAAGAGATCTCTGAAGAAAAACCTATTGATAAAATAATCATTAACTTTTTCGATGAATATACAGATAAATTTCTAACCGGAGACGATGAAGGCTGTCTTGCCATGAGGTCGAAAGATTACTTTCAATTGGTAGAGCAACCTGATGGCGAAACGGTTGAAGTACGTAAAACTTTGGAAGAGATGAAGAAAGCAATCCAAATAATGAGGAATATGTGTGTCTTCGAAGAATATGATATTAAACTGATTGAAGTTATCCATTCAACGCCAAATATTTATATTGTTAAAGCGAAAAGCCATTGTGTAAATATTATCGAAGGGAAACGGAAGGTGATAGATGATGTAATTACTCGTGTGCTGAAAAAGGAAGGGAATGAATTAAAGTTGTGGATAGAAATTTATAAACTAAGGGATTCTCCTGAGTATGATAAAAATAATGTCATAGATGAAAGTGATCGTCAAGTATTACAGGTCATTGAAGATCAAATCGAACAACTGGCAAAGCAAATGAATAAACAAGCTAACTTTTTAATGCCTGCTGAATATGATCCTAATGCTGCTCATATAATATGGAAAACAAAGGAAGAATGCTCTCCAGAAACTCGTTGTCAGGCAGCATATGCTGTAATCCAGGATATGTGCATTAAGAATATTTGGCCAACGCCAGGGAACGTGATTCAAAAACTAGGAAAGCCTTCCACTGTTAGCCTGATGGGTTACAGTTTTGACGATGACGATGTTGAACTGGATATGTCTCGCCTGGATTTAATATATGATTATAAGCATGTCCATATAAACTTTAATGTTGTGGGATTAATAAATAGTGTTGAATATGAGGTAAATGTAGAAAATAATACGATAAATTTATCTGGTTGGGGTTCTGATTATTGGCCAATTGATCTTGCTAACATAGGAAAACGTCCTGTGATTTCAGGTTGGGTGCAAAATAAGGAATCAGTGCCACAATTAGTGAACGCTGCTTCCAAGTATGCATCAACTCTGAGTGAATATGAATGGTTAGGACTAATTTGTAATTGGTCGGAACTGGAAGCTCGTGGAAAATGCCCGGCAGATTTTCAGATTATATTAATAGATGGATTGGCAAACGGGATTGCTCGTGTAATTTTCTTTATACGTTGTACAACTGGCGGAATAAGTAATTTGTATTATGACACATGGTGGAGGCATACTCCGGAAGGTTGGTCTCAGTTGTCGTCAGAAGAGGCAATTCGTTTAATTACAAATTAGCGTTCATCTGCGTGTATCAGCGGTTTCAAATTTTAGTTACATCCCAAGACCGCGCCAAGTCTATCTGCAGTGAAATGTATTTTGTATCCTTTGAACTTTTTTGTGGCTATTCTGATTCGTGAAAATTCGTACTACTATCCTTCCTTTTGTTGTTTTTTATGTGTCGTTTTCATGC
>CAZNQT010000114.1:0-10851 GCA_964574885.1 uncultured Pirellulales bacterium | reverse complement strand
GCCAAGGTGGATTTGGTGACGCTACCGAAGCGGGATACGGTGCAGTTGACGATCTACAATTCAGCCGATCTGACGCTGGTGCGGGAGAGTCGGGCGCTGACGCTGAAGAAGGGAAACAACCAGTTGCAATTTTCGTGGGCGAATACGCTGATCGATCCGACGAGTCTGGAAATGAAACCTTTAGCGCAGGCGGACAAGATCGATATTTTCGATTTAACGTTTCCACCGCGGGTGCAGAACCTGGGCTTATGGAATGTGCGGAGCGGCATGAGCGGGAAGGCGCCGGTGGAAATAACATTTATGACGAGCGGGATCTCGTGGCGGGCGTTTTACATGGGGACCTTGACACCGGAGGAAAAGACGATGCGACTGCAAGGATATGTACGAGTGACCAACAACAGCGGCGAGGATTACGAGAGGGCCCAGACGCGGTTGATCGTAGGTAAGGTGCATATTCTGGACCAAATCGCCGCGTTGGCGAAACGGCAGTATCCCTACGGACGACCGGGCGTTATGAAAGGAGCAGGTCAATACAAATTGCGAGAACTGCGGGAGGTACAACGGGAAGTACTTTACGATATTGACGACCTTGCTGCATTATCAGTTGTCTCCTCCGGTGTGGCCAAAAAGAAGGAAATTATCAAAGAAGGACTGAGCGAATATTTTCTCTATACGATTGAAGGAACGGAAACGATTGCTAATGGCTGGTCGAAACGACTACCTAGTTTCGATACCGATGAGATTCCGGTCGTGAATTTATATAAATTTGAACAGGAACGCTACGGCAACTCGGTCATTCGATTTTTGAATTTTACGAATGACGAGGAACATAAATTAGGCGAGACGCCGATCCCGGGGGGATTGTTAAAGGTCTATCGCACGGAGGATCCGCAGGGGCATTTATCGTACGCGGGGCAATCGAATTTCAAATACATTCCCGTCAACGAGGAGGTGGAGCTCAATCTGGGCGGGGTGCAAAACGTGGTGGTGGAACCGAAACTGACGGACTATCGCACGGAGAACTACCAATTCAACAGTAAAGGAAACATTACCGGATGGGATGAGATACGGACCTGGAAGATTACGGTGAAAAATACGCGGGCCATACCGGTCAAGGTGGAGATTAAACGGAATTTTAAAACACCGTATTGGGATAATCAGAACCAGGGGGACTGCGGCGAATACGAGAAATACGATAAAGACACAGTGAAATACACATTACAACTAGAGTCGCAAATGAAAAAGGAATTTAAATATACCGTACGAACGTATCATGGAACGCGCCAGGAGGCTTGGCGGCCGTAATTGGTTACTGGTTACTGGTTCCTCGTTCCTGGAAATACATGAAGAAAGTTAAACTATGAGAAATTTGATTTTGATCCAAATACTAACTCTGTTATTACCTTCCACATTATGGGGGAAGGTGGATTTGGTGACGCTACCGGGGAGGGATATGGTGCAGTTGACGATCTACAACTCGGCGGACCTGACGCTGGTGCGGGAGAGTCGGGCGTTGACACTGAAGAAGGGAAACAATCAGTTGCAATTTTCGTGGGCGAATACGTTGATCGATCCGACGAGTCTGGAGATGAAACCTTTAGCGCAGGCGGACAAAATCGATATTTTCGATTTAACGTTTCCGCCTCGGGTGCAGAACCTGGGCTTATGGAACGTGCGGAGCGGTATGAGCGGCAAGGCGCCGGTGGAAATTACATTTTTCACGAGCGGGATTTCCTGGAGGGCGTTTTACATGGGGACCTTGACGCCGAATGAGAAGACGATGCGGCTGCAGGGATACGTACGAGTGACCAACAACAGCGGCGAAGATTATGAGAATGCTCAGACGCGGTTGATTGTAGGTAAAGTGCATATCCTGGACCAGATCGCCGAGTTAGCAAAGCGACAATATCCCTACGGTCGGCCGGGGATCGTGCCTAAAACGACAAGCTATCGTTTAAGTCGTTTAAAGGATGAACGAACCGTAATGCATGGGTATGCCGCTGCCGGGGAAGCCATTGTGCAATTAGAGCGGCTAGCGGAACGACCTAAGGAGATTCAGAAAGAAGGATTAAGCGAATATTTTCTCTATACGATTGAGGGTACGGAAACGATTGCGAACGGCTGGTCGAAGCGGTTACCCAGTTTTGATACCGACGAGATTCCGGTCGTGAATTTGTATAAATTTGAACAGGAACGCTACGGCAACTCGGTCATTCGATTTTTGAGTTTCACCAATGATGAGGAGCATAAACTGGGCAAGACGCCGATTCCCGGAGGATTGTTAAAAGTCTATCGCACGGAAGATCCGCAGGGGTATTTATCGTACGCGGGGCAATCGAATTTCAAATATATTCCCGTCAACGAGGAGGTGGAACTCAATCTAGGCGCGGTGCAAAACGTGGTGGTGGAACCGAAACTGACGGACTATCACACGGCAAATTACCTGTTCGACCAACATGGCAATATCGCCGGCTGGGAGGAAATCCGCACCTTTCAGATCATCGTTAAAAATACGCGCGATTTACCGATCAAGGTTGAGATTAAGCGTAATTTCAAAACGAACTACTGGGAAATGTCACGAGAGGGCCAAATTGATGAGTATGAGAAATACGATCGCGATACCGCTAAATTCACCCTGCAACTGGAAGCTCGTTCGAAAAAAGTATTTACCTACGTGCTGACCACCTATCACGGCACCCGAGAATCCGCTTGGCGAGAAAGCGGACAGTTATAGAGGTTCTTGGTTTCTGGATCCTCGTTCCTGGTTGAAGAAAAGGAATGAATGATGAGAAACATAATCATACTGCTTTTTGTGCTGGCTGTATATTCTCCTGCAGCAACCGCGAAGGTGGATTTGGTGACGCTGCCGGGTCGGGATACGGTGCAGTTGACGATCTATAATTCGGCGGACCTGACGCTGGTGCGGGAGAGTCGGGCGCTGACGCTGAAGAAGGGAAACAACCAGTTGCAATTTTCGTGGGCGAATACGCTGATCGATCCGACGAGCCTGGAGATGCTGCCGTTGGCAGAAGCGGGCCAAATTACCATTTTCGATTTAACGTTTCCACCGCGGGTGCAGAACCTGGGCTTATGGAACGTGCGGAGCGGCGTGAGCGGCAAGGTCCCCGTTGAGATTACGTTTCTAACCAGCGGGATATCGTGGCGGGCGTTCTATATGGGGACGTTAACGCCGGATGAAAAAATGATGCGGCTGCAGGGTTACGTGCGGGTGACCAACAACAGCGGCGAGGATTACGAAAACGCCCAAACGCGACTAATCGTAGGCAACGTACACCTCCTGGATCAGATCGCGGCGTTGGCCCGTCGCCCCTATCCCTACGGGCGACCGGGGGCAGTACCAACCGTTCCGTCATCCGGGGAAGGGAAAGAAAGGCTGGATAGTTACTATGTTACGGACGGCAGACTGCTTACCGATAGAATGATAACGGTGGGCTATGATTTTGCCAAAGCTCCCAAGGAGGTCAAAAAAGAAGGATTGAGTGAATATTTTCTCTATACCATCGAGGGGACGGAAACGATTCCAACGGGGTGGAGCAAACGACTGCCTTCGTTCGACGTGGATGAGATTCCGGTAGAGAGTTTGTATAAGTACGACGAGCAGCGCTGGGGACATCAGACGATTCGCTTTATCAGTTTTGTCAACGACGAAGACCATGAGCTGGGCGAGACGCCGATTCCGAACGGGAATATGAAAATCTATCGCTGTGTCGATAAGCAAGGAGCTCTGGGCTATGTCGGTGGAACGAATATTAAATATATCCCGGTGAATGAAGAGGTGGAGTTGAACCTGGGAGCGGCCCGGCAGGTGCAGGTCGAGCCGAAACTGATGGATTATCACACGGAAAATTACCGGTTCGACAATAAAGGAAACGTCAGCGGCTGGGAGGAAATCCGCACCTGGAACATCACGGTGAAAAACACCCGGGAACTGCCCATCGAGGTAGAAATCACGCGCGGCTGGAATACGGCCTACTGGGAATTGAATGTGACCGCAGGACAAGTAGAGTATAAAAAGCACGATGCCCGACGGGCGCGATTTGAGTTGAAGTTGCAGCCGCGAACCAAACGGGAATTTACCTACCAAGTCCGAACATATCACGGAAATCGAATTGAGGCGTATAGCCAGAGTAATCTCACTGAAGGAAATGAAATATCATGGCGGGAGTTAAACTAGTATATGGCATTTAGGAAGGATGTAGTTATGAAGCAGAAATTAACACGAATGGCAGTAATGGTCCTGGCCTTCGGCGCCGTCGGTTGGGCGGAACAAATGTATCGTACCGATCATGCCGTGGTACGATATAGCGGCGTAGATGAACCCTATATGAAGGCCCTGGCGGAAACCGCTGCCGCAGCCCGCACCGCCGCGGCGGAGAAATTCCATTTCAACATGCCGGAGACGATCCAAATCCAGGTGACGGTGGACCCGAAACAAAAAGTACGATTATTTAATGACGGTAAGGATCGCTTTGTCCTTACGCTGAAATCGAAACGGAATCTGCGTAAACCCAGTGAAAGCGGCATATTTCATATTTATGGGATCTGCCACGAAATCGGTCATCTGGCGATGTATCGACTGATTCGGGATCATAGTTGGTTTACCATGGAGGCGGCGGAAGGGTGGGCGCATTATCTGGGTTCGCGGTTAGTCGATGAGGTGTACGCCAAGAAGAAAGAAACTCTTTGGCCTGACTCCTATAATTACCTTGACGACGGTATGAAACGGCTTAAGGCACAACTGGCCAAACCTGATTTGCGCGGAACCGCTATGGGAGCGTTGCTCTGGAGTCAACTCAATGAAATTGTTGGGGATAAAGGCATGGCGTTAATTTTTCAGGCGTGGAGCAAAACCAAAATCGATCCGACGGATCCCGGCGCCGCGGCCAGAAAAACATTACTGGCGGTGGGAGCCCATCCGCGTCTGGAAGCGTGGTGGAACCAGGCGGAACCGGTACTCATATTCAAACGACCCAAAAGCGGATTCCCTTTGCGTCAGGTCGATCGCAAAGCGTTGGCCGGCAGCCCAATGGAATTAGCTCTCGACGACGGCGTCCAGGCCGGCAAGACGTCGATTGCCGGCGGGGGTCATGCCGTTCGATTTGCCGTACCCGGCGACGGTTGGTATCTGACGACGGTACGAATATACGGCTCTCGGTATGGCTATCCCAGACCGCCGCAGGAGGATTTTCATATCTGGTTGTGCGATACGGAAATGAACGTGATCGTCGATATGCCGCAGCCCTACGGTCGGTTCCAACGGGGCAATCCCCGCTGGGTAAATCTGCGGGTGGATCCCACCAATGTTCCTTCCGATTTCATCGTCTGCGCGGGATTTAATCCTACCGGGACGAAAGGTGTATTTATGGGCTACGATCAGGAGGGCAGCGGAAATTCCCTTGTCGGACTGCCAGGTAAATCTGGTAAGTCATTTAGCAAAGGCGATTGGCTGATTCGCGTCGAAGTCGATCAGCTTGAGACCGCCGATGCTTTGAAACCATTAGAATAAAGCAAATGAAAAGTCAAAGTCGTAAACGAAAAAAATGAAAGGTAATCTTTAGTAAGGAGATCGAATTATGAACAGTAAGAAAATCAAACTGACGGTGCTGGTACTGTTAGTGGTTGGATGTGGCCTCGCCCAGGCGCGAATCAAGTTGGTGGCGCTGCCGGAACGGGCGGCCAGCGTGGTGCGGCTGGACAATCCGCAGGCGACGCTGATCGAAGAGGAACGGGTCCTGGCGCTTCAGAAGGGATCCAACAAGGTGGATTTCTCCTGGAAGGGCGTCAGCATCGACGTGGACTCGATTCGGCTGCGAGTGCTCAGTCACCCGGACAAGGTGAATCTGCTGAACGTGAGCTATCCGCCCAACGAAGCGGCCCTGGTCTGGGAGATCAGCAGCGCCGACGCCTGGGAAGAACGTGTGCGGATCAGCTATCTATTAAGTAACATTGACCGGCTGATCACCTACAAAGGCATCGCCGACAAGGCGGAAACCCAACTGGATCTTAAGAGCTTTATCGTCCTGCGGAACTTTTCCGGCGAGGATTTCGATGCGGCGCGGATTCTGCTGGACTACGGCGAGGCGTTCGAGCGTGACATTCAACATGAAGAAACGAAACAGTTGCTGTTTTTCCAACAGCCCAAGGTGCCGATTACCAAGGTCTGGACCTTCGACGCCCGCCGGCTGCCCTGGGATCCGACCGAGTTGGAAAACCGCAACGTCGGTATCCCGACCAGTTACCGGATCGTCAACGACAAGGATAGCGGCCTCGGCAATTTCGCTCTCTGGGGCGGCAAGGCGCGCCTGTTCCAGGATGACGGGCATCAGAGCACCATCTTTCTGGGCGAGGATTATACCGGACTGGTTCCCGTCGGGGAAAAGACCGAACTGTACGTCGGCGACAGCCGCGATATCGTCGTAACCCAGAAGAAAATGCGGGAACAGCAGGTCAACATCCGACGTAACAACAACAATGCCATCGTCCTGTACGACATGGATGAAATCATCACCGCTAAAATTGAAAACTTCAAGGATTCGCCGGCCGTCCTGACGTTGATCGAGTCCATTCCGGGCGAATGGGAAATGAACGAGTGTAATCTGAAGTACGAAAAGGAAAATGCCAACCTGTTGAAGTTTGAGATTACGCTGCCCGCCCGGACGGAAAAAGGGCCCTCTGAAACGAATCTGGAAATGCACTATCATCGGAAAAACCTGAGGAAGTAATACCGTTGTGAGTGGATCGTTGTGAGTTGTGAGAAGAAGATTCTTCGCTTCGTTCAGAATGACGAAGGAGCATGACTATGAAACAGTTACAATTTATCGTTGCCTGCCTAGCCGTTTGCTTGACTTGCCCGCTCTTGGCGAAAGTGGATTTGGTGACGCTTCCCGTACGGGATACGGTGCAGTTGACGATTTACAATTCGGCGGATCTGACGCTGGTGCGCGAAAGCCGAGCCCTGACGCTGAAAAACGGATTGAACAAATTGCAATTCTCATGGGCGAATACCCTGATCGATCCGACGAGTCTGGAAATGCTGCCGTTGGCACAGGCGGACAGAATCGATATTTTTGATCTGACGTTCCCGCCGCGGATGAAAAACCTGGGCTTGTGGAACATCCGGAGCGGCGTCAGCGGCAAGGTGCCGGTCGAGATTACGTTTTTGACCAGCGGGATCCGTTGGCGGGCGTTCTACATGGGCACCTTAACGCCGGACGAGAAAACCGTGCGTTTACAGGGATATGTGCGTGTGACGAATAGCAGCGGCGAGGACTATGAAAACGCCCAAACGCGATTGATTGTGGGAAAAGTACATCTTTTAGACCAGATCGCCGACCTGGCCCGACGTCAATATCCCTATGGATCTCCTCTGCCGGTTCCCCATCCGACCAGTACTCGAAGGGGCACCCCCGTTACGGTAATGAAATCAATCGCGAAAACCCCTGCTCCTCCTGCCGCCGTGCCGGCGCGAGCGCCGTCCAAACCAAAAGAAATCATCAAGGAAGGATTGAGTGAATATTTCCTCTATACCATCGAAGGGACGGAAACCATTTCGACGGGCTGGAGCAAACGGCTGCCGAGTTTTGACGTAAACGAGATTCCCGTGGTGAACTTGTATAAGTTCGAGCAGGAACGTTATGGCAATTCGGTTGTCCGATTCCTGAGTTTCAAGAATGACGAGGAACATAAACTGGGCAATACCCCGATCCCCGGCGGCCGATTGAAGGTATATCGCAACGTCGATGAGCAGCAGCACCTCTCTTACGCCGGACAATCCAGCTTCAAATATATCCCCGTCAATGAAGAAGTGGAACTGAATCTCGGCGCCGTGCAGAACATTGTCGTCGAACCGAAACTGATGAACTACCGCACGGCGAATTACCTGTTCAACCAATATGGCAACATCGTCGGCTGGGATGAAATCCGCACTTTTCAGATCACCATCAAAAATACCCGCGATTTATCGATCCGGGTCGAGATCAAACGCAATTTCAATACGAACTACTGGGAAATGACTCGTCAGGGTGATTTCGATAGATACGAGAAATACGACCGCAATACCGCCAAGTTCACTCTCCAACTGGAGCCACGGTCGAAAAAAGTATTTACCTACGTCCTGACCACCTATCACGGCACCCGTGAATCCGCCTGGCGAGAAAGCGGTCAACAATAGAGGTTACGGGTTACGGGTTCCTCGTTTCTGGTTAGATAAGGACAGAACGATGAAAAAATTAATAATATTACTCATGGTAATCGCAACATGTACAACAAACGTTTCTGCGAAAGTGGACTTGGTGACGCTGCCGGGGCGGGATACGGTGCAACTGACGATTTACAATTCCGCCGATTTGACGTTGGTGCGCGAGAGTCGGGCATTGACACTTAAGAACGGATTAAACAAACTGCAGTTTTCGTGGGCCAATACGCTGATCGATCCGACGAGTCTGGAAATGCTGCCGAAGTCGCAGGCAGACAGAATCGATATTTATGATCTGACGTTCCCCCCGCGGGTGCAGAACCTGGGACTATGGAACGTTAAAAGCAGCGTCAGCGGCAAGGTGCCGGTCGAGATTACCTTTTTAACCAGCGGGATCACGTGGCGGGCGTTTTATATGGGTACCCTCACGTCGGATGAAAAAACCATGCGCCTCCAGGGTTATGTCCGAGTGACCAACAACAGCGGCGAAGATTACGAGAATGCCCAGACGCGGTTGATTGTAGGTAAGGTGCATCTCCTGGACCAGATCGCGGAATTAGCCAAACGGCAATATCCGTACAAACGACCCGGCCAACAAACCGTCGAGAAGTATGCCGGATTCGGAGGAAAACCTGCCGGACGAAAAGCAAAACAATTAGTAGAGGAAGCTGAATACGCAGGTGCTTATTTAGCGCTCGGTAAAAAGATCGTCAAAGAAGGTCTCAGTGAATATTTTCTCTACACCATCGAAGGGACGGAAACCATACCCACCGGCTGGAGCAAACGGCTACCCAGCTTCGACACGAACGAAATACCCGTGGTGAATTTGTACAAGTTTGAACAGGAACGTTACGGCAACTCGGTCGTTCGATTCTTGAGTTTTAAAAATGATGAGGAGCATAAGCTGGGCGAAACGCCGATCCCCGGAGGACTGTTGAAGGTATATCGCACGGAAGATCAGCAGGAACATTTGTCCTACGCCGGACAATCGAATTTCAAATATATCCCTGTCAATGAGGACGTCGAATTGAATCTTGGTGCGGTTCGGAACATCGTTGTCGAACCGAAACTGATGGACTTCCGCACGGCGAATTACCTGTTCAATCAACATGGCAATATCGCCGGCTGGGATGAAATCCGCACCTTTCAAATTGAAGTCAAAAATACGCGCGATTTACCGATCCGGGTCGAGATCAAGCGTAATTTCAACACGAACTACTGGGAAATGAAACGTCAGGGCGATTTCGGTCAGTACGAAAAATACGATCGTAATACCGCCAAGTTCACTCTACCGTTGGAACCTCGTTCGAAAAAAGTATTCACCTACGTCCTGACCACCTACCACGGAACCCGCGAATCCACCTGGAGAGAGAGCGGACAGTTATAGAGGTTCCTGGTTCCTGGTTGAAGATAAGGGAGAAACCATGAAGCATACAAATATATTAATCCTGCTATTATTTTCATGTTCTCCTTCGGCGCTTGCTAAAGTGGATTTGGTGACGCTGCCTGGGCGGGATACGGTGCAACTGACGATCTACAATTCAGCGGATTTGACTCTGGTACGAGAAAGCCGGGCGTTGACACTAAAGAAGGGAATCAACAAATTGCAATTCTCGTGGGTCAATACCCTGATCGATCCGACGAGTCTGGAAATGCTGCCGTTGGCGCAGGCGGATCAGATTAATATTTTCGATCTGACGTTCCCGCCGCGGATCAAGAACCTGGGCTTATGGAACGTCCAAAGCGGCGTCAGCGGCAAGGCGCCGGTCGAGATTACCTTCTTAACCAGCGGGATCACGTGGCGAGCATTTTATATGGGCACCCTCACTCCGGACGAAAAGACCATGCGCCTCCAAGGCTATGTTCGGGTGACCAACAATAGCGGCGAGGATTACGAGAACGCCCAGACACGCTTGATCGTGGGCCAGGTACACATCCTGGATCAGATTGTGGAATTGGCCAAACGGCAATATCCCTATGGTCAACCGGGTGAACATGTCCAGCCTATGGAAAAAGGGGTAGTCACAGAGGAATCCTTTCTCCGTTACGGACGCAGGGCTCGTGGGCGTTTCGCCGGTGTTGCCGTTGCCGCCGAACAGGAACTGAAAGAAATTAGGAAAGAAGGATTAAGCGAGTATTTCCTCTACACCATCGAAGGCACGGAAACGATCTCAACCGGCTGGAGCAAGCGACTGCCGAGTTTTGACGTCAACGAGATTCCCGTCGTCAATTTATACAAATTTGAACAGGAACGGTACGGAAATTCCGTCGTTCGATTCCTGAGTTTCAAGAATGACGATGAACATAAACTGGGCGATACCCCGATCCCCGGTGGATTATTAAAAGTGTATCGTACGGAAGACCAGCAGGAACATTTATCCTACGCCGGTCAATCGAATTTCAAATATATTCCCGTCAACGAGAAGGTGGAACTCAACCTCGGCGCCGTGCAAAACATCGTCGTAGAACCAAAACTGATGGACTACCGCACGGCCAATTACTTGTTCGATCAATGGGGCAATATCGCCGGCTGGGATGAAATCCGTACCTTTCAAATTGACGTTAAAAACACCCGCGATTTGCCGATCAAGGTTGAGATCAAACGCAATTTCAATACGAACTACTGGGAAATAACC
>CAZNQT010000113.1:0-10855 GCA_964574885.1 uncultured Pirellulales bacterium | reverse complement strand
CGTGAGGGTGTCCGGGAATTCGGAATTCATGTATAATAAAAGCCTCCAAGGGTTTACGTTAATTTCGCAGAATAAACCCCGGGAGGCCAAACAATGTCGCGACGTCGTGCTAGGGAGGGCACACCGCTGGCTCAGTTGATCCGCATGGCGATTCCTCTGTGTCGGCAGGCTCAGCAACGCTGCCCACGGACGGGCCCCGGTAGGCCGCCCGACTATGACGATGGGATCATCGCCATTTTCATTATGGTAGCTATCCTGAAAAAAAGAAAGAGTAAATCGGCGCAATACCGATTTTTGGAGCAACATCAAGCCGAGTTCAAACGCTGGTTGCTTCTGGAGCGGATCCCGGCGCGCAGCAGCTATTTTACCCGTTATCGTCAGGTTCATCGTCTGTTTGAAGTCGCTATTGCGTTGCAGGGTCAAAAAGCGTTGGCCGAAGGCGTTACCTCGGCGGAAACGGTCGCGGTGGATAAAACCCTGTTTGCCGCACGAGGTCCCTGTCGCCATCGTCGCCAAGGCAAACCGTGTCGAACTCGACGCGGCGTGGACGAACAGGCCGACTGGGGATACAGTGATTATCATGGCTGGGTGTATGGATACAGTCTGGAAACGGTGGTCAGTGCGACCAAAGATGCCCTGGTCTTTCCGTTGTTGGCCTCTGCTTCCGGGGCCAGTCAATCCGAATGTAAAAGCGCGCTCGGCAAACTTTCTCCGTTGCCCGACCAAACCCGCTACGTATTGGTGGATCGCGCATACGACAGTAACCGCGTGGGAGAGGCCGTGGAATACCATGCCGACGGCACGCCATTTGGTCTGTCCCTTGATGGGGCGTGCGGGCAAACCCAAGGTAGGACGCTCTCCGCACCGCGGACGGCGGGAACAGTTGCGCCGCCGGCGCCGAAAACGATTGACATTTTTTGAAAGTCCACAAGGTCAAACACTGTATGCGCAGCGAAGCAAAAGCGTGGAACCGTTTCACGAATGGTTCAAGAACCGCTTCGATCTCAACGAACGGGTTTGGCATCGCGGCTTGGCCAACAATCAGACACAACTGTTGGCAGCGATATTTGCTTATCAATTGTTGGTACGATATAATCATCGTCAGGGATATAATAATGGACAAATACAATGGATTCTCGATATCATATAATTTCCGGACACCCTCACGCTTGCGTGGGCATGGCACCCGGCACCTGGCTATCCATCAATTCATGCGATACCAATTATCTGCAATTTTCTTATAGGTCGCATAGCTCCAGTTGTTCGGATTATCATCAGAACGATACAGTGCCCCCCTAAATCCTAATGTCCTTTCTCTATAAGTAAATTCAACGGTTAAGATTCCATTGGGATCTCGATCCGCTCGGATAAAATATGGTAGACGCCTATATTCTGGCGGCAGATCAATTATAGCACCATTCTCGATATTTTTACTCTTTTCGATATACCGAACCACATCTTGATATTCAGGTAATTGCCGCTGAAATCTGCTTATCCACACCTTTCTACCATACTCCAGGGCAGGATTATACAGGAAAATGAATGTGATGCTCAAAACTATTGGTATGAACAAGATAATAGGGGGTTCTTTGAGCCAAAAAGTAAACATCGTAATAATGTTAATAACTACCATAATCAATGTCAAAAGAATGAAGAGCATGGCAAGGGATCCATATAATCCTGAATATTTGGGTTCAGAATTTCCCAGAATCCCACAAAAACACATCCCGATCCCGAAGCATAAGGTTAATAGCACCTTAATTTTCATCCGAGATTTCCAAGATAAAACCATTTTTTATTCCGCTTCGACTTTCTCATCTTTGAGTTAGAAATGGTGTGCAGAGCACACCCTACCTGACTTTTTTGTTCATCCGGTTCAGTTCTTCGTATTCGTTTTCTGTAAGCTTATATAGATCTTCACCAAAATCTAATCTCATCATTGGCACATTAAAATCATTCTGATTTTCAGGCCAAGCATGTATGTTTATCTGTTTTGAGTTAGGTTGCTTGAACGTAATTACTATGGAAGGGTTATTGAGCCAAATCTTTACTTGAGTGATTTTCCAAGTTCTACGATTCTTAAGGTTGCTTGTTAGACGTTTCAGTATATTATGTTGTTCCGTGGAATTATTATTCGTAATATTATTTTCTTTGTCTTGATTGCTATACGAAAGCATTTTTTGATATATATTCAAAGACGCTTTCTTGTATTCATCTTTTAAAAACCTTTTCAGGGGGCCATCAATGATCAACACCTGCTCCTCATCATGCACGTTAATCAGTTTCCCGTTGATTATTTCGTATGTATGACCGAATTTGAAACCATAATAAATATAAAAACACTCAAAATCCGGGATTTTGGATTCATCAATTTTAATTTTGTCAAGAAATTCTTCTTCATTAGATGGAAATCCACCCTTTGTCTGCTCAATATAAGATAGAAGGCAAGTAGATAAATACTCAATTTGAATTTTATATTTAATTATATATTGCTTATGTTCTCTTCTATCATACCAAACATAAAAACTCGGTTCTAAAGTAATAAAACCAAAAATTATTAGAAATGCTAGTATGAAGTATTTATCTCTTTTGCCTGATATTTTCATTTTAAATTTTAAACAGTTATCTGTTGTTGCCGCTTTACTATTTTATTATTTGTACATTAACCTAATTATTCTGATGCCAATTTCTTAAATGTTATTTAATTATACCAATTTTGATAATCGTGAAACAAGAAAAAAATAGAAGGTTTCCGGTTGGCGGTGGGATTTAACCGGAGAAGAGATATCGCCATGCTCAAGAGTACTTGAGCATGCCACCCACCAGATTACGGTTCACGTTACCCGGTCGCTGGCGCTTGGGGCTCATTAAAGTGACGGCACTTATTGTCGTTCGTCCCTACGGGACGAGATAAACTATGTGGCTTTCATTTCCCGGCCCTGGAAGGACCGGGCTCTTATCGTTAGATCCCTACGGGATATAAAAGCGGCGGCTAGCGCCGTCGCACTCCATAAGTTTCAGGCCCCCGGCACAGGTCTGGGAGCTAATGAGTTAATGGGTAAAGGAGTAGAAGAGTAAATGAGTAAAAGTGATTGGTGATTAGAAAAGGTCCCCCAACGTAAAGTTGGGGGCTAACCGAGGGAGAGATATCTTGGCCGAGGGCGGCGGAGATACATGCACGCACGAGTAAATCGCCATCCACTTCGCAGGCTCAGTGGCTGCCACCCGTCGAGGGCGTATTGTTTTTGGATTTATTGCTTTATAGGCACCAGCATATGAGGGATGATTCCACGTTCCTATAACGCGATACCTCTCCGCCTTTACAAGATTTAACCAAATCAAACCCTTGGAGTTTAACGCTTTAAGCCACCGGCATAATAGGTTCCTGGTTATGAAAAGATGCGCGAAAAGCATACAAATTTTTATCGGGCATATACACCGTCAAGCTCGGGGATTCGCCTGGCGGCGTCTTCCGTCGGGCGACCACGTGGGGTCGCCCCTACTCCTTAATTTCATAATCGTCATCCACCTCGCGTGCTCGGTGGTTGCCACGCAAACACGGCTTACGATTAGAAACAAATAAAATGTTACTCCGTATTTATTAATTTTCCAAAAAGCATTTTTAATGAACCTTTAATTACCAGGAAGGTTGCGATAAATGCATAGAGCAAGAGCAATATAAGAATAATAATTGAAGGTTTCATAGGTATGCCTACATCCACAAGATATATTTCAATTGATTTATCCGTTAGTATCTTGTAAACACCATAGATACCACAACAGCAAGAAGTGAAACAAAATATACCTACAAAAAGCATAAAGGACGCAGTTATTTTCGAACAGGGAGGAGTAAAGGATATTCCGCATTCCTGGCAAAATTGCGTATCATTTCTTATCGAGGGCTGGAACTTAAAATAACTACGACGTTTTTTACCTTTCTTATTAGATGCTTTTTCTATCTTTATGCTTCCACATATGGGACATTTCAACAGTGATTTCTTATTCGTATTCAATTTAACCGATAGAACCATCCCTAAACAAGACTTATTGCCGTTCCACTTATTATATGATTGCCCCAATTAAGTACACCAAATCCCGTTAAATCCTCTATCCCCAAATCAAACTGATGCCGATTCAATAAATGTGTTTTTATTGTACTAATTATGATAATCGTAAAACATGAAAAAAAATAGAAAACACCGGTTGGCTGTGGAGTCGAATTTTAATCCTTCGCGGATCGGACGATTCTGCATACTCGGCCACGGACAAACTATTGTTTGTCCGTGCCACCCGATCGTAGAAGAAAATCCGAAACTCGAAATTCGAAACAAATTCTAATGATCGAAATACATGCTCAAGAGTACTAGAGCATGCCACCCGAGGCACGGCCAGGATAGCCGTGGCACACTTGCAGAAAGCACAGGCGAAGCCGCAATAACAGAAGACTTCTGGATTCCCGCTTTCGCTGGATTGACATAACGAGTCATATAACCTTTGCGGGGGGATGGGCAAGGTTGCGTTGGGGGAGATTTTCGGTTATATGCTTAGGGGAAATGATGGTGCGAGAGGGTATATCCAGGCAGTATGGGAGATCGGCGGTATGAAGATTGCGGAGTTGTTGACGTATGCACGGGAACAAAAGGCGGCGGATATTCATATCTGTGCGGGGGCGCCTATTTTTCTGCGGATCGGTCGGGATTTGACGCCGGTAACGAAAGAGCAATTGACGGCGCAGCAGAGTCGAGAATTATCGCTACAGCTCTTAAACGAGGAGCAGAAGGCTCTGTTTGAGGAGAAAAATGATTTTGATTCGATGGTCGCAGATGAGAACGGTCGGTATCGAGTCAATATTGGCAGTTTCGACGGTAAGGTGGGCTCGGTGATTCGGATCCTGCCGGATCGGCCCAGAACGATCACGGAATTGAAGCTGCCGCCGGTTATTATCCAGTGTGCGAATTATGAGAAGGGGATGGTCCTGATTACGGGCAGCACCAGTCAGGGCAAAACGACCACCATGGCGAGCATGATCCATCACGTGAATGAGAATTATCGCCGCCATGTTGTTACGATCGAAGATCCGATTGAATACGTGCATACGAATATCAAGAGCGTGGTGCGGCAGCGAGAGATCGGCAAGGACACGGCGGATTTCAATACGGGGCTGCGGGCGGCGCTGCGTCAGGATCCGGACGTGATAGCAATCGGTGAGATGCGCGATTACGAGACGATCAAGATTGCGCTGACGGCGGCGGAGACGGGGGTGTTCGTCCTTTCGACGTTACATATCATCTCCATCGACAAGATCATCGAAAGGCTGTTAAGTTATGCACCGGCGGAGGAGGAGATGCACGTACGGTATCTGCTGGCGGACTGTCTGCGGGCGGTGATCCATCAGGAGCTATTACCGACGTCGGACGGTAACAAACGGGTAGCGTGCGAGGTCCTGGTAGTGACGGATGCGGCGAAGAATATCCTGCGTCGGCGGGGCTCGTTTATGCTGCGGAACCTGATTACCTCCGGTAAACGATTTAACATGGTGACGATGACGGATTCCCTGGGCGCGTTACTCGACGAAGGGATTATCACGGAGGACGTGGCGAACGGCGTGATGGCGAATTACAGCACGTGATAGAATAGGGTATAGGGTTCAGGATTTGGGGTATAGGGTAAAGAAGAAATTTGAAACAAAATCAAAGTTACAAAAGAACCAAACCGTCGAATGGGATACATAATAAAGGAGTATAAAAAAAGGTGGCGCCGACAGTAAAGCCTTACGCCACCAAAATCCTCCTCCAATCCTCTCACTATCAATGTAGCAGATAGAGAAAAAGAAAGCAAGGGGGAAAATAATATTGGTCGGACCACAAAAGATTCGATTGCGAAAATTTGTAAATGATTGTTAATTAAGCACTTATAGGAATTTAGCGTTCTGCTTAGGACCTTAACCTTAATTAGGGATACCGCTAGGAACAAATTAGCGATTCAAATAAAGAAGTATATGATTGAAAATTCTCGGATTGAACGCTTTAGGGCACTAGCAAATGTTGTTTAGATAAGTTGGCATAGCGAAGGATAGGGCAATATCGACAAACAACCCATGCGTCGTAACGACGGCGTATAACAAGGTAGCAGCATCATTGTATCCGGGTCGGGATTATGCTATGAAACTGATATGGCGAGTGAGGCAACAGAAAAGACGTCCTGGACGATCAAGAAGCTCTTAGAGTGGACGACGGATTATTTCGGTCAGGCGCAGTTAGAGCAGCCACGCCTGGCGGCGGAGATATTACTGGCGCATGTACTGAGGTGCCAGCGAATCGATTTGTACGTGCAATATGATCGCTGTCCGGAACCGGCGGAGCTCAGCGAATTTCGCGCCCTGGTAAAGCGGGCGGCGTCCCAGGAGCCGGTGGCCTACCTGACGGGTCGGGCACACTTTTTCAGTCTGGAACTCGAAGTAAGCCCGGCGGTGCTGATTCCCCGACCGGAGACAGAGGTACTGGCCGCCAGTGCGATTGATTTCTGTCGGCACGAGACGATTCGGCCCAAGGTGGACGTGCTCGATCTCTGTACGGGCAGTGGATGTCTGGCGATCGCAATCGGGGCCAACGTCGTAGAAGCGGAAATCGTGGCTGTGGATATATCTTCCGAGGCGTTAGAAATCGCACGCAGGAATGTAATCAAGCATGATTTGGAGGGACGTATTACTCTATTAGAAAGCGATTTGTTCGAACGCATCGAGCAAGGACCCAAGGGGATATTTGATTTGATTGTTTCGAATCCGCCTTATATTTCAGAACACACTTATGAGAAACTTTCCTCCGATATCAGAAATTACGAACCTGCAAGTTCACTTCTGGCAAAAAATCAAGGTTTGGAATATCATCAACGTATTATTGATGGCGCCGAAAGGTATCTCGCCGATGAAGGATCGCTTATGATGGAAATCGCTTTCGATCAATCTGATGCGGTTATAGCTCTCTTGAAACAGTCGGGTTATCTAAAAGAGGTATCTATCGTTCGAGACAATATAGGCCATCCGAGAGTGGTCAAAGGGAAGAAGAAATAGAAGTTAGTAGTTAGTAGATAGTAGTTAGTAGTTAGAAGTTAGTAGATAGTAGATAGTAGAAGAGATGACAAGAGAACCAGCGAAACGATTTGAAGATTTAATTGTCTGGCAGAAGGCACACCAAGTGGTTTTAGGAATATATACGTTTACTGAAAATTTTCCTAAAAAAGAATTATCTCGAGGAGACTCGCTATTATTTAATTTTAACCAAAGATCTTGGTTATGGCGATAATACTGAGTTGATGTCACTGTTAAATGAAGTGGGTAAATTGTTAAGGGCGTATTCAAAAGGAATCCCAAAATCGTAAATATCTACTAGCTACTAGCTTCTAACTACTAGTTGCCAACTACTAAATAATAATTTTATTGCTTCCAGGAGAACTGGACATGGATGCATTTGTGATTCAGGGCGGGACGCGGCTGCGGGGGGAAGTGGAGATTAACGGCTCGAAGAATGCGGCGCTGCCGATCCTGGCGTCGTGCCTGCTGACCAAGGAAGAATGCGTGATCCGGGGGGTGCCTGACCTGGCAGACGTGCGGCATCTGTGTTCTTTGCTAGAAAGCCTCGGAGCCCAAGTAAAGCGGGATAAGGAAAACGCATTGCATATTCAGGTGGAAGACGAGTCGCACTGTCTGGCGGATTACGAGACGGTGCGTCGGATGCGAGCGAGCATCTGCGTGCTGGGACCGATGCTGGCACGGCGGCATCGAGCGGAGGTGAGTATGCCGGGCGGCTGTGCGATCGGGGATCGGCCGATCAATTTACATCTGCGCGGGTTGCAGGCCCTGGGTGCGAAACTGGAATTGGAAGAAGGAAACGTGTTGGCGTACGGAACGCACCTGGAAGGGACAGAAATATTTATGGGGGGACCCTTCGGCAGTACGGTGCTGGGCACGGCGAACGTGATGACGGCAGCAACCCTAGCGAAAGGGAAGACCATCATTGAATACGCAGCTTGCGAGCCGGAGATTGTGGACCTCGGGAATTTCCTGAACGCGATGGGTGCGAGGATAAGCGGACACGGGACGACGCGGATTACCATTCAAGGGGTGGAGTCGCTGAACGGAGCGGATTACACGGTGATCCCCGATCGGATTGAAGCGGGCACGTTTATGGTTGCGGCGGCAATCAGTAACGGCGAGTTGACTCTGAAACATTGCCGCACCGAACATTTGATGGCCGTGATTGATTGTT
The DNA here is from genome assembly GCA_964574885.1 of uncultured Pirellulales bacterium. GTDB lineage: Bacteria > Planctomycetota > Phycisphaerae > Sedimentisphaerales > SM23-30 > JAFGFX01. The sequence goes on along the minus strand of CAZNQT010000113.1, from coordinate 2,591 downwards.
TGAATACCATCGGCGTGGACGTCGTGCGCGAGGATGGCATGGTGCGCATCCACTCGGCGCGGCGTTTGCATCCGGTGGATATCACGACGCAGCCTTATCCGGGATTTCCCACGGATCTGCAGGCGCAGTTTATGACGCTGCTGTGCCTGGCGGACGGGAACAGCATGATCACGGAGAAGATATTTCCCGATCGGTTTATGCACACGGCGGAACTGAATCGGATGGGGGCCCGACTGCGCAAGGAAGGACCGACGGTGTTGGTGCAGGGGGTGAAGGAATTGATCGGGGCGCCGGTGATGGCGTCGGATCTGAGGGCGTCGGCGGCCCTGGTGCTGGCGGGGCTGGTGGCCCAGGGGGAAACAACGGTGCTGCGCGTGTATCATATCGATCGGGGCTACGAACATATCGAGGAAAAGTTAAATCGCGTCGGGGCGAAGATCGAGCGGGTGGAGCAACCGCAGACGTAAAGGAAATATATCACATGACTAATCGGGATAACAATTCTCCAGCAAGCGGTATCGAGGAATGGGATCTGACGGCAACGAATCTATATCGGATTCAGCAACGGCAGTACGAGGTGGCGGTGATTCCGGCAGGAGCGATCGAGCCGCATAATCGGCATCTGCCGTTGGGACAGGATTACCGGCATGCGACGTGGGTGGCGAAAGAGGTCTGTCGGCGGGCCTGGGAGAAAACGCAAACGGTCATCTGTCTGCCGACGATTCCGTACGGGGTGGACTGCAACCTGATGGATTTTCCGCTGACGATTCACGTTACGCAGGCAACGCTGGACGGGATGGTTCGGGATATCATAGCTTCCCTGCGACAGCACGACATCCGTAAGATCGTGATTCTGAACGGGCATGGAGGGAATGATTTTACGTCCCTGGTACGGCAGATACAGTGCGATCTGGATGTGCACGTGTTTGTCTGTCCGTGGTGGCAGGTGGGGCGAGATCGATATAATGAGATTTTCGAACATACGGACGATCATGCGGGCGAGTTTGAGACGTCGGTGGCGCTGGCGCTATATCCGGAACTGGTGGAATTAGAGAACGCTGGATCGGGCGAGCCGCAGGCATTTCGATTTGAAGCGCTGCAAAAGGGGTGGGTGAAGACGAGTCGCAGATTTTCCCGGTTGAACGACCATTGTGCGGCGGGGAATCCAGCGACGGCATCGGCAGAAAAAGGCAAGCAATACCTGGAAGTCGTTTGTGAACGAATCAGTACCTTTTTAATAGAATTAGCGCAATGTCCTATTGATAAAAAATTTCCTCATATTCCATAAATAATTTTACCACCTAGGCTCAAAGGCACAAAGGAATTCAAATGAAGTTTATCCGTTTTATTAGTAAGTACGACAAGTCTGAAACAGGTATTTTACAAAGTGACGGTTCGATTCAAATTATCCGGGGCGACCTTTTCGGCGACTATGATACGACAAATGAAACTTGTCGTATAGAGGAGATCAAGCAGTATTTGTCGCCGGTGGAACCGCCGAATATTTTTGCGTTGGGTCTAAATTATCGCGAGCACGCCATAGAAACGAACGCGGAGATTCCGCAAGCACCGCTGATTTTTATCAAGGCAACGACCAGTCTGACGGCGCATCGATGTCCGATTATTCTGCCGTCGCCGGCGCCGCAGGAGGTGGATTATGAAGCGGAGTTGGTAATCGTGATCGGGAAAACGGCGTGCAAGATTACACCGGAAGAGGCGCCGGGATATATTTTCGGTTATACGTGCGGCAACGACGTGACGGCGCGGGATTGTCAGAAGCGACTTGATAAGCAGTGGGCGCGGGCGAAATCGTTCAACACGTTCGCACCGACGGGGCCGGTAATGGAAACGGAGCTGGATCCCGGCAATTTGAGAATTCAGTCGATCCTGAACGGCGAGGTGATGCAGGATTCGACGACGGCGGATTTGATCTTTTCAGTGCCTGAGATCGTGAGTTACTTTTCGCAGAATTTCACGCTGTTGCCGGGTACGTTGATCTTTACCGGCACGCCGCCGGGCGTAGGAGTGGCCCGCACGCCGTCGCGGTTTTTACGGCCGGGTGATAAAATCGAGGTTGAGGTCGAGGGGATCGGCAGGTTGGAGAATATCGTCCAGGCGGAATAACTGGAACGGCATAGCTTGTATAAACGGGAGTTAATATGAAGATTGGTTATATCGGGATTGGGATTATGGGGCGGCCAATGGCGCATAATCTCTTGAAGGCCGGACATGACGTATTTATTTACAATCGTACAGCGAAAAAATGCGTGCCTTTGGAACAGATTGGGGCGACCGTAGAAGCCAATGCGGCGGCGGTGGCGCGCCGGTCGGAAGTGGTATTTACGAACGTGCCGGATACGGGGGACGTGGAAAAGGTCATCTTCGATGAGAAGGGGATCTACGAAGAGGCACGGGAAGGGTTGGTGGTGATCGACAACTCGACGATTTCGCCGGCGGCGACGCGGGAATTTGCCAAACGGTTGAAACGGGACAAGGCCACCGACTACCTGGACGCCCCGGTTTCGGGCGGCGACGTCGGCGCGAAGAAGGGGACGCTGGCGATCATGGTAGGGGGGGAGAAAGCCGTATTC